>QCTY01000031.1:0-15788 GCA_003208975.1 Synechococcus sp. AG-676-F02 | reverse complement strand
TGCTGGGGTTGCTGCGCATTCCCCTCCCAAGCGGGCCGGACCCCGAACGTTGGCGCAAAAATGTACCCGCACCCCTGGCTCCTGTGGCGGCTGGGTTGGCCTTTGGTCTGGCAGCGTCCCCCTGCACCACCCCTGTGCTGGCGGTGCTGCTGGGGTGGATCGCCCAGAGCGGTCGACCTCTGGCAGGTGTGGTGCTGCTCAGCAGTTTCGGGATCGGCCAGGTTTTGCCATTGCTCCTCGCCGGCACCTTTGCCGCATCCGTTCCCAAGTTGCTTGCTCTGCGCTCCGTGGGCCGGTGGGTGCCGCCGATCAGTGGTGTGGTGCTGCTGACGACCGGGGTTGTGATCCTGCTGGCCCGCTGGACCTGATGGGACAGCAACGATGAAAAAACTTGCGGCCTGGCTTTCCGATCTGAAGGTGGCCATCGTGCTGCTGCTGTTGATCGCCCTGGCCAGCGGCATCGGCACGGCCATCCCGCAAGGTGATCCCGCCAACCTCTATCTCGAGGCCTACGCAGACACTCCCTGGCTGGGCATCTTGCACGGCGAACAGGTGCTCTGGCTGCAACTCGACCACGTTTATTCCTGCAGCTGGTTTCTGGGCCTGATCGCCTGGCTGGGGTTGTCTCTGATTCTTTGCAGCTGGCGCCGGCAGTGGCCAGCTCTGATGGCTGCGCGCCGCTGGATTGATTACCGCACGCCGCGCCAACTCAGCAAACTATCGATCGCGGAAACACGCCTCTGCCCAGACGCCAACGAGGGCCTCACAAAGCTGCATGACGCCCTGGTGGCTCGAGGCTGGACGCTGAAGCTGCAATCCAATCGCCTCGCCGCCCGTAAAGGTGTGATTGGGAGGGTTGGTCCGCTGCTGGTCCACGCCGGCATGGTGGTGCTGATGGTGGGAGCCGTATGGGGGGTACTGGGGGGGAATCGACTGGAACGCTTCCTCGCCCCCGGCCGCAGTCTCGATCTACTGAATCCCAACGGATACACTCAGCTGAGCATTCGTCTCGATGCCTTCGAGGTGGAACGGGATCCCGCCGGTCGACCGGAACAGTTCCGGTCGCTGTTGTCCCTGAGCGACAGTGCTGAACCCGAGGAAATCAGCGTCAATCACCCCTTAAGGCATAGAGGGATCACGATTTACCAGGCCGATTGGTCGCTGGCGGCGATCAGCGTGCAAATCGGCCGAAGCCCCGAACTGCAGCTGCCGCTGCAGATCTATCCGGAACTCGGTGAACAGGTCTGGGGGCTGGTGTTGCCAACCAGGACAGACGGCAGCGAGCCGGTCTTCCTCAGCCTTGACAATGAAAAAGGACCAGCATCGGTCTACAACGCAGATGGACAGATTCTGACTCTGCTGCGTCCTGGAGGCCCTGCCGAAGACGTGAACGGCGTGCCGCTCAGGGTGGCATCCGTTCTTCCTGCCAGTGGTCTTTTGTTGAAACGAGATCCCGGCGTGCCACTTGTTTATCTGGGATTTGCCGTCCTCCTTCTTGGAGGAGGAATGAGTCTGGTCTCAACCCGGCAAATCTGGGCTGTTGCTGATGCAGGCCAGCTGCACGTCGGCGGGCTTTGCAACCGGAACCTCACGGCCTTTGCAGGGGAGATCCCAAAACTTTTGTCGCATGTTGATGGATTGGATCAGCAGGACTGACGGCTGCCATGGCTAACCCGCACCACCGTATGGACATTGCCTCGAGGGTTGAAATCAGCTTCCAACTGCATCCAAACCGGATCAGTTGCCGCAACCAGGTCATCCAGGATGCGATTGGTCACCTCCTCGTGGGAGATCGATCGATCGCGGTAGCTGTTCACGTAAAGCTTGATCGCCTTGAGTTCCACTACGCGCGGGCCGGGCTGATAAGTCAGGCGCAAAACCGCAAAATCGGGGTAACCGGAGAACGGACACTTACAGGTGAATTCGGGCAGCTCTATCGACACTTCATAGGGCCGACCTGGCCTGGGATTGTCGAAGCAGATCAGCTCAGCTTCTTCAATCGCACGCTCGCCATAGAGGGGGGTCTGGGTCTGCTGATCCGTCATGAAGCGGTGGGAAGGAGGCACTTAGCCAGTAGTTACCAGAACGCTAGAAGGCAAAGCCGTTCATTCGGTTACAGGAGCTACCCAGTCGGCAGCCATCCACGGCAAGCTGGTATGTAGGCAAGAGTTGTTCAGCCATGAAAAAAGTAGAAGCCATCATCCGTCCGTTCAAACTGGAAGACGTCAAGGTTGCACTCGTGGAGGCTGGAATCATCGGAATGACGGTCAGCGAAGTGCGCGGTTTCGGCAGACAAAAAGGTCAAGTTGAGCGTTATCGAGGCTCAGAGTTCACTGTTGAGTTTCTGCAGAAGCTCAAAATCGACGTCGTCGTAGACGACGAACGGGTTGAAGATGTCGTGAAAGCCATCGCAGATGCAGCTCGAACGGGAGAAATCGGTGACGGAAAAATCTTCATCAGCGCTATTGATTCCGTCGTGCGGATTCGCACAGGAGACCGCGACAGCACGGCTCTGTGATCAAGAAAGAAGCCATATCTATAGGTGAATTTTCTGAAAATCTGGACCTGGAGATCACGCTGTCGGGATCAGACCTTGCAAATCCGGCAGACGAGCCTGCCACCTAACCTGCCTGAAGGCTGCCAAACCTCAGGTTCCTTTTTGAGCAAACTGCGGTAGCAATGATTGAGAACTGTTCGTTGCGGCTGTTCAACACCGAAGGCAATCAGGGAGCTGGGCGATGAGGGTGGCGTCGTCCACACTCTGGGGCGCTAAATAGACATTCTGCAACAGAAGCTTCCGCTTGCCGCCCTGTTTGACTGGGATTATCGAGTGAGACGTCTGGTCTAATCAACGGATGCCAGAAACGTTCCGCTTGGTCTAGGCCGAACAGAACCTAGGCGAGTTGCTGCGAACGGGCTGCCATGGCTTGCGTTCCCCGGGGGTCAGCCAGCAGCTGTTCCACGCTGTGCACCCACTTTTTGCATACCCTTAGCAAACCGCGTGTGAACACCGTCCTCAAGCAGTTCCGTAGAAGGCGTCATGCATGTGACCGATATTTTGCATGCGAAAACCTAAATCGAGCGAGTTGCACTGCACAATCTGAACAAAGACCACATGTTCCCACAAAGGTATTTCCACGCTTAGGCGCCAAAGAAAGACGATAACGCGCTCAATTATCCAATCACATCCAAGTCAGTCTTCTCCACCGGTAGTCCTCAAGTACTCGTGTTAAAACTCCAACACGATCCATTAAATCAAAGTACTTGAGACGCTCTTTGCCTGCTTCAATGAGTCGCATACGAAGCTGCGGATCGTCAATAAGATTTTTTATATGGTCAGCCATAGAACCTGGATCGCTTAAATCCATCAACAAAGCTGCATCCCCGACTTGATCCCGCAATCCGGCTTTATCCGAGTAAAGAACAGGCACGCCTAGCTTAAATCCCTCGAGTGGCGGCAAATTTGTAGGCCCGAAGTAACTCGGCATGACAAGCGCAAAAGACTGACGATAAAGCTCGGGTATTTCTTCATTTGCAACAAAGCCAATAAACCGAACCCGGTTTTCAAAATTAAGCTTGCGGACATACGACTTAACATAGGCGAGATTGCCTTTATCACCACCCGAAAAGATAGCGCCGATACGAATACCATACCTCTGATCCAAAGTGCGCAGCCCCTCCAGTAAATAGACATGGTTTTTGTGCGCCCAGAACTGCGCGGGATAAAAAACATAAGGTAATTCTAAATTGTATTTCAGATGTAGATCGATAGCCGATTGAATGCATGAAGATGTGGATTCTCGTGTTTCCGCTGCCGCCTGAAACGGCATCACATGCACTCGCCCATTATCAATTCCATATCGAAGAATAACGTTTACTTTTCCGAGCTCAGAATCGACAAAAATTGCGGTCGCTCGGGGGAGTAACGCACGATAACTTCTTTCCCGCGCCTCAAACTCTCTATTCGTACGCACCTCTGGAAACTCAGGGTGGTCGCGGTGACAGAGATCCCAAACCGTCACAATGTAATTAATTTCATCCAGATCAAGAACCCAAACGCTTGGTGACAAGAAATACACCAAATCTACATTTCGCTGAACCAAATACTTCTCAAAGGGTGAATATTGCTCGAGCCATTTTAGCAACTTAAAAACACGCGAGTCAGATACTAATCGGCGGAAACAGGTTCGTACCTTCTGAAAGAAAGAAAGATGAATTAACTCAGCCTGCAAACCATGCCCAGAAAGCGTAACGACATTTTCTTTAAGTGTTGTAAAGAAAATAGGCTCGCAGAGATCATTGGAAAGTTTACGAAGCAGTAAAGCTGCATTCAACGCCTGTTGATATCCTCCTCCCGCGAGAATTTGCTGATCAAAAATTACACCAAGTCGAATAGGCCTCATATGATTTAGTAACCTACGAAGACCCGCTTCAACGCATCAGCTACACACGAAATCTGCTCTCTCGTCAATGCCAATCCACTCGGCACATAAAAACCACGCCGACAAATCCGCTCAGCCACAGGATAACTCTCACCTTCAAACAAACCAAGCTTGCGCAAAACAGGTTGTTGGTGCATTGGGTAGAAGAACGGACGACAACCAACGCCATATTTTACCAAACTTTTTATCGCCTCATTAGCGCCTAACTCCACTGAATCATCCAGAAAAAGCCCATATACCCAGTAAATATTTTCGGCATAGTCTGTTTGCGATAAGGGCAATTGAACTCCCGGAAGATCAGCTAGCAATTCGTTGTATCGCCTCCCGATAAATCGTTTCTTTTCTAAAAACTGATCCAGCCGCTCTAATTGAGCCACACCCACAGCTGCCTGAAGGTTAGTCATGCGCAAATTCCAGCCAAGGGATTCGTGTACAAATCGCTTGCCGGGCTTAAAGCACAAATTACGTAGCTCTCGGCATTGTTCTGCGAGATGATCATCATCCGTGAGGATCATTCCGCCCTCACCAGTAGTAATATGCTTATTGGGATAAAAACTAACTGTGCTGATATCGCCAAACGATCCGCATGGCATACCACGATACGTTTGGCCGATCATCTCAGCTGAATCCTCAATAAGCTTCAAGCTAAAGCGTTGACACAATTCGAGAACGGGACCCATATCTACCGGCAGGCCGTAAATATGGACCACCATGATCGCCTTTGTGCGCGGCGTAATCTTGGCCTCTATTTCCGTAACATCCATATTCCAAGTTAGCGAATTGCAATCCACCAAGACCGGCATCGCGCCAGAACGGACGATCTGCAACACACAAGAAATAATTGTGAAGGTCGGCAGAATAACCTCATCACCCTGCCCAATCCCCAAGGCCTCAACGGCCGCATCAATCGCCGCCGTGCCGTTGGTTACAGCAATTCCATGCTTGCGTCCTACTCGCGCTGCAAATTCCTGCTCAAAACGCTTGACAAATGGTCCTTCGGATGAAATCCAACCCGTATCGATACATTCGGAAAGGTATTTCTTCTCATTGCCATCAAGCAACGGTTCGTTAACTGGGATAAAAGAAGTCATAATTTTTTTAGTACAAAGCAAACACCCCATGTGTCTTCACTCGGCGCCTCGCCTGTGAGATAAGCCTCAGCAGAAAGACGCTCAAAACCAGATTGCTCGGCAAATAAATCCAACTCAAGCAAGGAAAAGTGGCGCATGGGGTGAACTTCAGAAAATGTCTGAACAGAATCGCTGTTGAGGTCTTCTGCAAGAATAGAGTAATGAACATCAACTCGATTCTCATTAGTATGGACCTCAGGCTCAGCAATACGCGTTATGCGGAGGCCCTCATCCTGCAACCGTTTAACGCGAATGCTAGGGCGATGTTTATGGACTGCGGGGCTGTACCAGACATCAAAAACGAACAAGCCTCCAGAGGACAGGTGATCAGCAGCTCGACAAAAAACATCCTTTACGGACTGATTATTGGTCTGATAACTAATAACATGAAAAAGTGACAAGACCGCATCAAAGGTGCGGTTGAGTTTGACAGCGCAGATATCGCCCTGCTCACATACAAAGCCTGCCGTCTGCTTAGCTTGCGCAACCATTTCATGGCTCAATTCGATGCCTCTCACTTGATAGCCGCGTTCTGCTAGAAGCCGGCCATGCTTGCCTGTTCCAGAGCCAAATTCCAGAATTTCGGGGCCTTTTACAGAATGGAATTGGAGCAGTCTATCGATGTATCCGACTTCACCTTGATAGTCCTTATCTCGATAAAGCAGATCGTAATAGCGACTATATGCATTGAAAGGCATTGGATGAATCCTTCTTTTTTGGTGAAGTGGACGTTTACTGAGTCTGGGTTGGTTGCACAGGCTTGATTTGGGCCTCGTCAGCGGTGATTCCTGTAAAGCGAGTTTTATCTGCCTCACCCGCATAGGGCCCCTGCTTCACTTCAATGATCTCAGAAGGTTCAAGCATCTCAAAGCCATGACCACCAAAAGCGAGTAACAAGACATCTCCCTGATTCAGGACTCTACTTTCAAGATAGTTTTTGTCTTCGTCATAAAAGTCGACACGAACCTTACCTGATTTAATAAACAAAACTTCTTTCGTATATTGAACCTCTCGGGGTACAGGGTTATGGACGTGAGGAGAAATGACGTAACCTTTCGGTCGATTCATGTAGCCAAGCTGCTGAGAAAAATCATCTGGCGTGAAAAAGGCAATGCCTTTTTCATGATAATCGGCCTTTAGCAATACAGCCAGAGTACGGCCATCATGAACAATGTTTTCGATCATTATTCATTTTCAAGAATAAATGACAGTAGACCCCTACGCCAAAATAAGCGTTTTTTTGCAATTTTACTTGCAACCCGCGCACTTCCAAAGATGCCATGTTTGCCAAACTTGTTCAAGAAAGACATAACTGCTAAATCAGAAGTAATTTTCTCGATGAACCTAAGCTACAACCTCTGGTTCATCTCGGTAGGCAGCCTGGTGAAAAGCACAACCTTGACGACATCCAATCCTTTGAGCTTCTAAACACGTTGAACCTGGCTTTCATCCCCCGTTGCTGCAGCTGCTCTGGCTGCAGCAACGGGGGATGAAAGCCAAAAAAGCTCAGCTGATCATTCATGCCTACCCGGTATTGGTGCTCAGCAACGAAAGGCTGGAGGAACTGTTTTGCCCAATCTGCGGCCACAGTCGCTGGTGCCATGTGACCAAGCACGACACGATCGTCCACACGGTGCGCTGGGCGCCACGGGAGCTCTGGAAACAGGAGGCCCACGTGGATCCCACCGCAGCCAACCCGACAGTGAGCGAGTACACCCGCCGCAACGCGCGGCGCAATCCGATCAAACGAGTAGACGGCAAACGCTTTTACGACTGATTATTCGGGGTCAGCTGAGAGGCTGGATCAGTTCAACGGCATTGTCTCCTCCAAGCACAGCAGCGGAACTGAGACGCCGATCCAAGATGACCAGGACACCCTGGTGGTGCACCGCCAGAGCAAGTAGATATCTATCGGTGAGCTGACCATGACCCAGCAACTGATCGCCCTGCAGGCGATTGTTCGATACCCAGGACAGATTCATCTGGCCAGAACATTTGCTGCGGATGCTCGAGCCAACGGCACAACAAAGGCTTTATGAGGGCAGGACCACCAGAGCTGTTCGGATAACGGGGATGGCTCAGAATGCGCAAGAAGACGTTCTGACTGATCGGGCGGGATGTCGCCCGGGATGCCCAGCCACTGCTGGAGGCCAGGTCATGAATGCCGGCCCTAATGACTGGCTGCGTCAGGCCTAGAACGACCTCACGATGGAGCAAGACAACGACTTCCTCGCCCAAGCTTGCTATTCCGCAGAACAAGGCTTAAAAAGCGCCCTCCTGGAACTAGGAGAGGTGCTGCCGCAAACCCATGTGCTGAACAATCTGGTGAGTCGGCTGGGGCAGAACGGTCTAGACATGCGAGCGCTTGAGGCCTTCCCCTGACGCAGCCTCAGCCGCATGGCGATTCAGTTCCGCTATCCGTCCGATGCATGCCACCCCGCCATCGGAGCTGTTCGATCTGGCAGAGCCGATCAGACTTTGACCACGGCCCGTGGGGTGTTGACCATCATCAAGGCTCTGGATCAAGCCACAGACGACTAAGGACAGGGAACGAACCTATGACTCTTCAAGCCGAGCAGTACTGGAGGCAACGCTTTACTGCTGATCGCGAGCAACTGGAGCAGATTCGCCAGGAGGGCCTGGCCCAGGCTACGAACAGACGTGTCGGCGCCACTGGCCGGATGGCATTGAAAAATTGATGCAACGTTTTGGGCCGGCGCCAAGCGATCAGTAGGACTGGGGTATCCATGCTCAATGTTGTGTAGAACTCTCGAGAAGCTTCCGGAGGTAATCAATGGTGGCATCAAGTCCCTGTTCCAGAGAGACCTTGGGCTGCCAGCCCAATTCCTGCTGAGCGAGGTTAATAACGGGCTGACGCTGGAGAGGGTCATCTTGCGGTAATGGTTTCTCGATCAGCTCTAAATCAGGATTCACCTTGGCAAGCACCAATTCAGCTAGCTGGCGGATGGTGAATTCGCCAGGGTTGCCAATGTTGATTGGGCCACAGTGTCTGCCATTCATGAGCTTAATCATGCCCTCGACAAGATCATCAACAAAGCAAAAGCTACGTGTCTGGCTGCCATCGCCGTAGAGGGTCAAGGGCTCACCTTTGAGAGCCTGGACAATGAAATTGCTCACCACGCGGCCGTCGTCAGGAAGCATGCGCGGACCATAGGTATTGAAAATGCGCATCACGCGGATCTCGGTGTCATGCATGCGCTGATAATCGAAGCACAATGTTTCAGCAATACGTTTTCCTTCGTCGTAACAACTGCGGATTCCAATCGTATTGACACACCCCCTGTAGCTCTCCGGCTGGGGGTGAACCTCAGGATCGCCATAGACTTCGCTCGTGCTGGCCAAGAGCAAACGGGCTCCTACACGCCTTGCGAGGCCCAGCATGTTGTAAGTACCTAGGAAGCTGGTCTTGGCCGTTTTGATCGGGTTGAACTGGTAGTGCACTGGTGAAGCCGGGCAGGCAAGGTGCCAGATGCGGTCGACCTCGAGCTTGATCGGCTCGGTCACATCATGACGAATGAGTTCAAACCTGGGATGGCCAATCCACTGCTCAATATTGACTTTGCGGCCAGTGAAGTAGTTGTCGAGACAGATCACCTCTTCGCCAGCCTGCATCAGCCGGTCAACAAGATGGGAACCAAGAAAACCAGCGCCTCCAGTAACAAGATTTCGAGCCGTCATAATGAGAAGTTGAAGGAAATCATTTCAAAGTTGGTTGTGGCCATCCCCGAAGCGCCAAAGCCGCAAACCAGCCGCCTGTATCAGCTCCGGCTGCGTCACCGCTCTGGCATCAAACACCCAGGGCGGCTTGCGCATCCGTGCCGCCAGATCCGCCCAATTCAGATCGTGTGAGATATCGGCGAAAAACGCACCGATGCCTTAACGCATACGTATCAGTGCTTATATCATTAGCTCCCCCTCCTTTTTTTTGGGGGGGGGGGACGTAAGTGATAGGACATATAGATAGGTTTTGGTATGCTTGAAATTGTGCATAACACCTGAAACGAGCCAGTTGTGCAGCAATGACGTGGCAGGGTGAATTCATTATTTCACAATCGAGACGATTAAGCTTTGCTTACGTCCGTTGTGGACGCAGGCATAGTAGTTGCGCCAGCAGGACGTTTTAAAGTCCCTTTTTTCTTGGTGCCTCTAAATTCCTTTTCTCAAATCCTTGTCACCGGCGGCACAGGAAGCTTCGGCAAGGCCTTTATCGCCGAAACCCTGAAGCGTTTCCCCGATATCAAGCGGCTGGTGGTGTACAGCCGCGACGAGCTCAAGCAATGGGAGCTCCAGCAGCAGTTTCCTGAAACTCAGTACCCCCAGTTGCGCTTCTTTCTTGGCGACGTCCGTGATCGTGACCGATTAAGGCGTGCTCTAGAGGGGGTGGATACAGTGGTTCATGCTGCAGCACTCAAGCAAGTACCAGCTGCTGAATACAACCCGATTGAGTTCATCAACACAAATGTGTTGGGTGCTGAGAATGTGGTTCAGGCCTGTCTTGACACCGAGGTGAGGCGGGTGGTGGCGCTGAGCACAGATAAAGCGGCAGCACCGATCAACCTCTATGGAGCCACCAAGCTCTGCTCCGACAAGCTGTTCGTCTCGGCAAACAACATCAAGGGCAAACGTGATCTGCGCTTCTCAGTGGTTCGCTACGGCAATGTGATGGGATCGCGTGGTTCGGTGATTCCCTTCTTCCTGGAGAAGGCCAAAACCGGTGTGCTACCAATCACCGATCCAGCGATGACGCGTTTCAACATCTCGCTGTTCGACGGTGTGGACATGGTCCTCTGGTCTCTGGAGCACGCTTTAGGCGGTGAGCTGTTTGTGCCGAAGATTCCCAGCTACCGGATCACTGACGTCGCTGAAGCAATTGGCCCCAGTTGCGAGAAACTGATCACCGGCATCAGGCCCGGCGAGAAGATCCACGAAGAAATGATCACTGCCTCCGACAGCTTCACAACCATTGATCTGGGTGCTTACTACGCGATTTTGCCAAGCGATGGCCGCTTGCAGCAGCGGTACCAAGAAGCCGGCATCAGCAGCCCCTCCGTACCAGATGGTTTTGCCTACAACTCCGGCTCTAATCCTGAATTCCTCAGCGTGGAGCAGCTGCGGGCGCTAATCAGTGAGCATGTGGACCCTGCTTTCGAACCGTTATGAGCAGCGTCCCGAAGGCCTTCATTCCCTACGGCCGACAAACGATCTCAGAAGCAGACATTGCTGCGGTTGAATCTGTGCTGCGCAGCCCTTTTCTCACACAGGGCCCTGCAGTTCCGGCCTTTGAGAAAGCAGTAACTAACAAAGTTGGTGCTGCTCATGGCGTGGCGGTAAACAGCGCTACCAGCGCCCTGCACATTGCTTGCTTGGCCCTGGGGCTTGGGCAAGGTGATCGTCTTTGGACCTCCCCGATCACCTTTGTTGCCTCCGCCAACTGCGGTCGCTATTGCAGCGCCGACGTGGATTTCGTTGACATCGATCCCCTCACTGGATTGATGAGAATGGCAGCGCTGGAGACCAAGCTGGCGCAAGCCGAACGGGAAGGCACCCTGCCGAAGGTGCTGGTGCCAGTGCATCTCACAGGCAGCAGTTGTGATATGGCGGCAATTGGTGCTTTGGCTGACCGTTATGGCTTTGCGGTGCTTGAAGATGCCAGCCATGCAATAGGTGGCCTCTACCAAAATAAGCCGGTAGGCAACTGCCTCCACAGCTCTATCACGGTGTTCAGCTTTCACCCTGTGAAAATTATCACCACCGGCGAGGGTGGCATGGCCACTACCAATGATCCATGGCTGGCTCAACGCATGATCGAACTGCGCAGCCACGGCATCACGAAAGATGAGGCACGGTTTGAGCGCTCAGCTTCTGGACCATGGAGCTATGAGCAACAGAACCTCGGTTTCAATTACCGCATGTCCGATTTGCAGGCCGCCCTTGGGCTAAGTCAGCTTGGCCGGCTTGATGAAATCGTGGCGGAGCGCAACTTTCAACTTCAGCGCTACCAGGAACTGCTGGCCGATCTACCTGTGGAACTGCTGGAAGTGCCTGAGGATGTGCTCAGCTCAGTGCATCTGGCTGTGATCCGCCTAAAGCAGGCCACAGCCGAACAACACCGGCAGGTGTTCGAGGGGTTGCGGGCTGCTGGGATCGGTGTGCAGTTGCACTACAGCCCGGTGCATTTGCAGCCCTACTACCGGAGGCTTGGATTTCATGAGGGTGATTTCCCAGAAGCTGAGGCATATGCGTGTCATGCCATCAGCCTTCCTCTTTATCCCGGCTTGCAAGAGGCAGAATTACAGCATGTAGCCGACTCAATCACCATTCTAGTCAAACAATGACGCCAAAGCTCTGCATAGGCACAGCGCAGTTTGGATTGGCTTACGGCATCACCAACACGAATGGTCAGGTGTCAGAGGCTGAGGTTGGACAACTTTTAGATGAGGCATATAAGGCCGGGATTTGCTGGTTGGATACGGCTCAGATCTATGGCAATGCAGAGTCGGTGCTTGGTCGACAATTGCCGATATCGCATGGTTTCCACTTCATCAGCAAACTGCCTGCCCAGTGTCAACCGATGTTCAGCGCGCAGGATGTGGAGGACTGGGACAAGGCTTTCCACAAAAGTTGCCAGCATCTCGGCGTGCAATCTCTCGATGCATTCCTGCTGCATGCACCGGCGGATCTCAGCAAGCCAGGTGGCCAATATCTGGAGGATTGGTTGCTGGGCCTACGTGAGAGTGGCTTGGTTCAGAGGATCGGTGTTTCGATTTACACCTCTGAGGATCTGGAGGAGGTGAATCAAGAGCTCCTCGATGTGGTGCAGTTGCCCCTCTCTTTGTTTGATCAGCGTTTGCTTGAGGATGGCACGATTGCCAGGCTTTACGCCCGTGGTACCGCGATCCACGCCCGCAGCCTCTACTTGCAGGGGCTGTTGCTCACACCAGCTGTGCAATGGCCCGGTTGGGTAAGCCTTAAGGTGCGTGCCCATCAACAGGCATTGGAGTCGCTTGCGGTGCAGAGAGGCTGCCGTTTGATTGACTTAGCTCTTGGTTTTGTCCGGCATCAGACGGATCTAGAGGCAGTGGTCCTGGGGCTTTGCAATGTTCAAGAGCTGAATGAGTTGCAAGCGGCTTGGTTAGCAAAGACACCTTGGGAAGGGAGTGAATGGCGAACCTGGGCTCTAAAGGAGCCAACTATTCTCGACCCCCGTCAATGGCCGCGGCGTGGCTCCTAGAAATCAGTCCGTGTCGAATGAGAGTTCTGTCCGGCAAGGCTTGGCCGATGTCTTCACTATGAAATGCATTCGCCACACTTCCGATCAGATCATCCTCAAACTCAAAACTGCTGAGCAGCTAATCGCTCAGCTCAGTTTTCCTGTGCGACAACGGCAGAATAGAAAATCATTTACAGACGCTGTAAATTTTCTAGGGACACATCAATCGCTTGCTGCGAGTATACAGAATCGGACTAGATTTGCCATAATTCTTACTTTTGGCGCCTATATGCTTGGATATCTTTTATTTAGCCTCAACTCATTCCTGGGAATGTATCACATGCAAATCATGCATTTGGAAAATATATTCTACCACATAGACTTCTTAAAAGAAGCTCAAGCGATCTGCTCAACAGCTTTGCAGCCCTATCTTTGCAAGTTTAGACTATGATGAAGCCTCTTCATGCCATTTAGCACCTGGTAAATAATGATTGATGTCAGCCAAATTGATTCGAAATCCTTTTCCGACCTGGACCAAGAATCATTTGCTGATTTTTCAGGGGATTACAATCCAATACATATGGACAACATATACGCACGTAGATCTATAGCCGGCTATCAGGTAGTACATGGCATGCATATGGTGATTTGGGCTCTTGATAGTGCTGCCCGAAGTGGATTGTTTGAAGGCAGGCCCGAAAAATTAAATGTTGATTTTTTTTCATATGCGCGACTAAATCAACCTGTTAGACTTTATCAGGTTCATGGACAGAGAGGGGCTAGTATTAAATTACTAATAAAAGATGAAGCAGGTTCTTTGTTATCAAAAATCTCGTTCACAACATTCAAGGATAAATCAAATGATGCCTATGAAGAAGAGTGGTATGAGACAATCAATGCACCTGCCCGAAGAATAGACGATCTAAAGAAGTATCAGAGCACATTAAAAATCTCATTTCGGAAAAGTCACCACAAACAACTTTGGCCTCATTTAAGAAAAATTAGTGGTGATTCAATTCCACTATTCTTAGCCACAACAAGTAGATTGGTTGGAATGGACTGTCCGGGCTTGAACTCCCTGTATTCAAGCTTAAAACTCAACTCTAACCGCAATCGTGCATTCAGTAATAATGAATTAAGATATGCTGTTAAGCGGACTGACCATAGATTCTCATTGGTTGATATTGAGTGTAAATCAAGTAAGTATGTTGGTGAAATCAGGGCTTTTGTAAGACCTGACCCTGTACAGCAGCCTTCAATAGCCGATGTATATAAATTAGTTCCTCGCGACTCTTTTCTTGGAAAAAGAGCTTTAATTATTGGCGGATCAAGAGGCATTGGAGAGTCAATATCAAAGGTATTTGCATCCGGCGGAGGTAATGTTTGCTTTACGTATTATAAGGGCTTAGATGAAGCAGAGAAACTACTCGCAGAATTAAAAACCGTTGATCATTCTGCATCGGCAGAAAGGCTGAACGTTCTCAACGATGACATATTGTATGAGCAGATTCTGCAAAAATTTAAACCCACATCACTGTATTACTGTGCAACACCATACATTTCTGAAGGCAAAAGAGGTATGTTCTCAAAAACACTTCTTGATACCTTTCTTGACTTTTACTCGACTAAATTTGATCATTATGCGAGACGTGCTATATATTTCGGCGTCCGTCAAATATGGTACCCTTCAACAGTTTTCATAAGTGAAAAACCCTCAGATATGGTCGAATATGTTTTAGCGAAAGCCATGGGTGAGTCAACATTAAAAACCCTTGCCGACGACTTTCCAGACATCACAATTTCTGCTCCTCGGCTCCCAAGAACAGCAACTGATCAAACCACTTCTTTGCTGGGTGTAAGCTACGAGCCTGCTGTTCACGTCGTTTTAAACTCTATTTTTGTCTAGGTGTTTCCATTATGTTCTTTAATCAGGGGCATGCCCCATCGCTTATAGAGATCGAAAAGATTAAAAAAACTTCTTAGGCTATAAACCCAAAAACATATCAATACTTAGAAACATTACTATTTAAGGAATAGAACTCTGATTGATTTACTCCTTAGGCTCTGAAGGGGGGGGACCAGGAGCTCCTCGATGTGGGGCAGTTGCCCTTCTCTTTGTTTGGTCAGCGTTTGCTTAAGGAGGGCACGATTGCCAGGCTTTGCGACCGTGGTAGCGCAATCCACGCCCGCAGCCTCTACTTGCAGGGCCTGTTGCTCACACCGGCTGGACAATGGCCGGTTGGGTGAGCACAAAGGTGCGTGCCCATCAAAAGGCTTTGGAGTTGCTTGCGGCGAAAAGAGGTTGCCGCTTGATTGACATGGCGCTCAGTTTTGATCGTGAACAGACGGATCTAGAGGGTGTTGTGCTGGGGATCTGCAGTATTCAGGAGCTGAATCAGTTACAAGCGGCTTGGTTGGCAAAGACAGCTTGGGAAGGGAGTGAATGGCGAACCTGGGCTCTAAAGGATAAAACTATTCTCGACCCCCGCCAGTGGCCGAGGCGTGGCTCCTAGAAATCGGTCCGCGTCGAATGAGAGTTCTGTCCGGCCAGGCTTGACCGGTGTCTTCACTATGAAAGGCATCCGCCACACTTCCGATCAGATCATCCTCAGCCTCAAAACTACTGAACAGACAATCGCTCAGTTTTGCTTTGCGAGAACGGTAGAATAGGAAATAATTTTCAGACGCTGTAAATTTTCTAGGGCACGCACATCAATCGCTTGCCACGAGCATACAGAATCGTGTTAGATTTAATATAATTCTTTTACTTTTGGCGCCTAGGTGCTTGCATGTCTTTTATTTAACTTCAACCCGTTCCCAGACATGAACCAGATACGATATCACTGAATTTGGGAAAATATATTTTATCATATAGACCTCTCAATAAAAGCCAAAGCAATCTGCTCGACGGCTTTGCAGTCCGATCTTCGAGAGTTTGCACTATAGTACCGTTTATTTATGTCATTTAGTAGCTTTTAAATAATG
>QCTY01000030.1:0-16133 GCA_003208975.1 Synechococcus sp. AG-676-F02 | reverse complement strand
GGGCTGGTCCTTGCGGAAGCGCTGCGATGCCGAGGTTGTCGCCCATTTTCAATCTCAGTCGCGTCAGGTTGCTGCTCCAGCAGGTGATCCAATCCAACTCGCCCTTGATCAAGCCCTGGCGAAGTTGTCTCTGACTGTTGAGAAAACGGATGTTCTGCTGATAACTGGATCCCACCAGCCATTTCAGCCAGGTGGTGACCCTGGCACGACTCGTCTCATCAATGGATGAGCCGTCCATCGCAGCTTGGAACGCAGGGGTGGCATTGAAGGCCTGAGCGCTCCAGTACAGGTCTTTGAGTTGGATGGCTAAGCCGAAGGTGGCGTCGCTGCTGCTCTGGGACAGTTCTTCGAGGGTGCTTGGCGGTGTGGGCAGTCGGTTCTTGTTGAAGCAGGCGAGCTGCACGAACTGCTGCACTGGCCTCGCCACCAGGGCACCATCTTCGGCGGTGACCAGATCCAGAAGACTTCGCGGAGTGTCCTGGCGCTCCTGCTTTGAGAGCGAGATCGGATCAATCAGCTTTTGGCGGTAGAGCTCCAGGGCTGTTTCGCTGTCGGTGACGATCAGATCTGGCCCGAAACCGCTTTGTGTTCGCTGACGGATGTGCTGAACAAAATTCGTGTTGGTGAACAGGGTCAGCTGGGGGTAAATCTGCAGGTCGAGGTCCCGGATCTGTTGAAACACCAGATCAGAGACGTCCGTCAGTTGCTCGTAGTCCTCGCTGGTGATGCCTTCGCTGTTGTCAATGGTGCGAACCATGTCGACTACTGCCGGCCCTTCGATCCCAGCGCAACCACTCAAAAGCCAACACGTCAGGCCCGTTAGCAACGATCGATGGAACGCAGCTTTCATGTTTTGCCAGACGTCTGCAGAGGTTAGGGAGGGTCGCTGAAGACGGCAGGTTCTTTTGCGAGCATGGTTCGATCAACTTTCAGCGTCCCGTGCCCGAACTGGCCAAGACTTACGACCCGGTTGGTACGGAAGCTCACTGGCAGCAGGCCTGGGAGGACCAGGGGGCCTTCCATCCCGATCCGCACGCACCTGGCGATCCGTTTTCGGTGGTGATCCCGCCGCCAAATGTGACCGGCAGCCTGCATATGGGGCATGCCTTCAACACGGCCCTGATCGACACGATCGTGCGCTATCAGCGCCTGGCGGGAAAAAATGTGCTTTGCCTGCCGGGCACGGATCATGCGTCCATTGCGGTTCAGACGATCCTCGAGAAGCAGCTGAAAGAGGAGGGCAAGACCCGCCAAGACCTCGGGCGCGAAGCTTTTCTCGAGCGGGCTTGGCGGTGGAAGGCCGAGAGCGGCGGGCGCATCGTCGTTCAGCTGCGGCGCCTGGGCTATTCCGTGGATTGGCAGCGACAGCGTTTCACTCTGGATGAGGGGTTGAGTGAGGCGGTGAAGGAGGCCTTCGTGCGGCTGCATGAACAGGGTCTGATCTACCGCGGTGAATACCTGGTGAACTGGTGCCCCGCCTCCGGCTCCGCCGTGAGCGACCTGGAGGTGGACATGAAGGAGGTGGATGGCCATCTCTGGCATTTCCGATATCCGCTCAGTAACGGCGAAGGCCATCTCGAAGTGGCCACCACAAGGCCTGAGACGATGCTCGGCGATACGGCGGTGGCGGTGAACCCCACCGACGAGCGCTATGCCCACCTCGTGGGCCAGACCCTCACCCTGCCATTTGTGGGCCGGGAGATTCCGATCGTGGCCGACGACCACGTCGAAAAGGATTTCGGCACCGGTTGCGTCAAAGTGACGCCGGCCCACGACCCCAACGACTTCGCCATCGGCCAGCGTCACGGTCTGCCCCAGATCACGGTGATGCGCAAGAACGGCACGATGAACAAGGAGGCGGGCCAGTTCGAGGGGCTGGATCGCTTCGAGGCCCGCAAGGCGGTGGTGGCCGGATTGGAGGAGCTGGGGCTGCTGGTGAAGGTGGAGGACTACCGCCACAGCGTTCCCTATTCCGACCGCGGCAAGGTGCCGGTGGAGCCGCTGCTCTCAACCCAGTGGTTCGTGAAGACGGAGCCCATGGCGGCCCGCTGCCGCGAGGCCCTGGAGAAGCAGGATCCACGCTTCATTCCCGAGCGCTGGGAAAAGGTGTATCGCGACTGGCTCACCGATATCCGCGACTGGTGCATCAGCCGACAGCTGTGGTGGGGCCATCGCATCCCCGCCTGGTTCGTGATCAGCGAAACCGGTGGCAGATACATCGACATCACGCCCTACGTGGTTGCTCGCAATGAAGCGGAAGCTTTGGCAAAGGCCAAGGCCGAGTATGGCGCTGATGCTGAGATCGAGCAGGACGAAGACGTGCTCGACACCTGGTTCTCCAGCGGCCTCTGGCCCTTTTCCACCCTGGGCTGGCCCGACGCTGAGAGTGCCGACCTGCAACGTTGGTATCCCACCAGCACCCTGGTGACGGGTTTCGACATCATCTTTTTCTGGGTGGCCCGGATGACGATGATGGCCGGCGCCTTCACCGGTGAGATGCCCTTTCAGGACGTCTACATCCACGGCCTGGTGCGGGACGAGCAGAACCGTAAGATGAGCAAGAGCGCCGGCAACGGCATCGATCCGCTGCTGCTGATCGACCGTTACGGCACTGATGCCCTGCGTTTCGCCCTGGTGCGGGAAGTGGCTGGTGCCGGCCAGGACATCCGCCTGGACTACGACCGCAAGAAGGACACTTCCGCCACGGTGGAGGCATCGCGCAACTTCGCCAACAAGCTCTGGAATGCCACCCGATTCGCGTTGATGAACCTGGGCGGCGAAACGCCGGCTCAGTTGGGTGATCCCGATCCCGCGGCTCTGCAGCTGGCGGACCGCTGGATCCTCTCGCGCCTGGCTCGGGTGAACTGGGAAACGGCCGAGCGCTACAGCAACTACGGCCTGGGTGAAGCGGCCAAGGGGCTGTATGAGTTCGCCTGGAATGACGTCTGCGACTGGTATCTGGAGCTGAGCAAGCGCCGGCTCAATCCCGGCGACAACCCCTCGGCCGAGGCCCTTGCTGATCAGCGGGTGGCCAAGCAGGTGCTCGCGAAGGTGATCAGCCAGATGCACCTGATGCTGCATCCGCTGATGCCCCACCTCACCGAGGAGCTCTGGCACAGCGTCACCGCTGAGCCGGAGACCACCTTCCTGGCGCTGCAGCCCTGGCCCGCCGTGGATGCCTCGGCTCTGGATGACGCCTTGGAGACGTCTTTTACGGAACTGATCGGAGCCATTCGGGTGGTGCGCAACCTGCGGGCTGTCGCCGGCCTCAAGCCCTCCCAGTCGGTGCCGGTGCGCTTTGTCACCGGCCGCGGCGAGCTTGCTGCGGTGCTCACCCAGGGCATCGCCGACATCACAGCTCTGACCAGGGCTGAATCGGTGGCGGTGATGGCTCCCGCCGATGCCGATGCGGCTCCGGTGGTGAAGGCTCTGGCAGGTGTGAGCGGTGAGCTTCAGGTGCTGTTGCCGATCGAAGGCCTGGTCGATCTGGATGCGCTCAAGGGCCGCCTGGAAAAGGACATCGCCAAAGCGGAGAAGGAGATCAAGGGCCTTGCGGGTCGGCTGAACAATCCCAACTTCGCCGATAAGGCGCCTCCGGAGGTGGTGGCTGAATGCCAGGCCAACCTGGCGGAGAAGCAGGCGCAGGCGGATTTGGCGCGCAAGCGCATGGCCGATCTCAGCTGAATCGGTGATTCAGGTTCATGGGCTGAGCAAGATCTACCGGGTTGCCGAGAAGCAGCCCGGTTTTGCCGGAACACTGCGCCATTTCGTGCGACGCCGCACCCGGGAGGTGGTGGCGGTGCAGGACGTGTCTTTCCAGATCGAGCCCGGAGAGATGGTGGGCTTTCTCGGGGCCAATGGGGCCGGCAAAACCACCACGCTCAAGATGCTCTGCGGCTTGATCCACCCCAGTGGCGGTCGTGTGCAGGTGGGAGGGTTCAGTCCGCAGAGGCGCCAGGCGGAGTTCCTGCGCCGGATCACTCTGGTGATGGGCCAGAAGCAGCAGCTGCTCTGGGATCTGCCGCCGATGGATTCGCTGCGGGTGAATGCGGCGGTGTACGGCATCCCCGATGGCGTGGCCCGGCGGCGGATCAGCGAGCTGGCCGATTTGCTGGAACTGGGGGAGGAGCTCACCCGGCCGGTGCGCAAGCTTTCCCTGGGTCAGCGGATGAAGGCGGAACTACTCGCCGCACTGCTGCATGAGCCGGAGGTGCTTTTTCTCGATGAACCCACCCTGGGGCTGGATGTGAATGCCCAAGCCCGGGTGCGCCAGTTCTTGGCGGAGTACAACCGCCGCACGGGGGCGACGGTGCTGCTCACCAGCCACTACATGGCCGACATCACCGCGCTGTGTCCCCGAGTGCTGCTGATTCACCAGGGGAGGTTGTTCCATGACGGACCGTTGGAGGCGCTTGCGGAACAGCTGGCCCCGGAGCGGGAGGTGCGGTTGGAGCTGGAATTGCCGGTTGCACCGGATGCCCTGGAGGGGTTGGGGCGGCTGGAGCAGTTGGAGGGGTGTGACGTGCGGCTGCTGGTGCCCCGCGATCAGCTCACCGCGGTGGTGGCGCAGTTGCTGGACCGTTTCCCCGTGCGCGATCTTGATGTGACCGATCCGCCGATCGAGGAATTGATCGGTGGCCTGTTCCGGCAGGGGCGCGTCTGATGCGGATCTTCGGGTTGAACCGGCGGATCATCCGGGTGCTGTTGGGCTCCCAGTACGCCCACATGCTCGAGTACCGCGCCGAAATCGCCCTATGGGCACTGTCTGGCGTGTTGCCGTTCATCATGCTGAGCATCTGGAGTGGAAGCGAGGCCCGGGCCGGTCTTGGTCTGGATGGTGTGGCCCTGGATCGCTATTTCCTCAGCGCCTATCTGGTGCGCCAGTTCTCGGTGGTGTGGGTGGTCTATGCCTTCGAGGAGGACGCCCTGCTGGGGAGGCTGTCGCCCTATCTGCTGCAGCCATTGCACCCGCTGTGGCGTTACGTGGCGGCCCATCTCGGCGAGCAGCTCACCCGCCTGCCCTTTGCGGCGCTGATCGCTGCGGTTTTTTTTGCGGTCCAACCCCAGGCCTTCTGGCTGCCATCCCTGGGTGGTTTTCTGCTGGCCTGGCTGGCCACCTGGATGGCCTTTGCGATTGCTTTTCTGTTTCAGAGCCTGATCGCCACCCTGTGCTTCTGGAGTGAAAAGGCGAGTGCCCTCGAGCGGCTGCAGTTCATCCCTTTTGTGTTTCTCTCCGGTCTTCTGGCGCCGCTCACCGCTTTCCCGCCGGCGGTGCGGGCATGGGCGCAGTGGACTCCCTTCCCCTATCTGATCGACTTTCCGGCTCGCGTTCTCGCCGGGCAGCCGGTGGATCTGATCGCCGGTTTCGGGGCACAGCTGGCTTGGATCGCCGTGTTGTTGCCGCTGGTGCTGTTGCTCTGGCGGGCCGGGGTGCGCCGTTACAGCGCCATGGGGGCCTGATGAGGCGCTACTGGCGAACCTTGCGTCGCTTCTGGAGCACCGCCCTGGCGGTGCAGCTGGAATACCAGGCCAATGTGTTGATTGAGCTGCTGGCGGTGGCGATGAGCCTCAGCGGAAGTTTGTTTCTGCTTTCGCTGTTTTATGGCCCCGATCAGACCCTGGGGGGCTGGAGCTGGGCCCAGGCCCTGATGGTGCAAGGTCTCTACACCGTGTTCGACGGCATGGCCAGCACCTGGCTGCGCCCCAACCTCGGCGCGATCGTCACCCATGTGCGCGAGGGCACCCTGGATTTTGTGCTGCTGAAGCCGATCGACAGTCAGTTCTGGCTGTCGTTGCGAACCCTTTCGCCTGCAGGGTTGCCGGAGATCGGACTCGGGCTGGCACTGCTGGCCTGGGGCAGCCGTCAGGCCGGGGTGGTCCTCACCCTGCCCTCACTGCTCATCGTGCTGGTGATGCTGCTGGCCGGTGGATTGATTCTGTATTCGCTCTGGTTTCTGATTGCTGCCACCAGCATCTGGTTCGTCAAAACCTGGAATGCCACCGAGGTGTTGCGAGCCCTGCTGGCCTCGGGTCGCTACCCCTTGAATGCCTATCCACCGGCCTTGCGGTTGCTGTTCACCGTCGTGTTGCCGGTCGCCTTCCTCACCACGGTTCCCGCCCAGGTGCTGCTGGGTGCTGCAGGGGCGCCGATGCTGCTGGCAGGCCTGGGTTTGGCGGTTGTGTTTTTTGCCGCAGCCCGTTCCTTCTGGTTGTTCGCCCTTCGCTTTTACACCTCAGCGTCCAGTTGAGTGCAATGCTCCGCCAAGTGGGTAGGTGATTTCGCTTGATCTCCTTGGTTCAGCACTGGCTCCCGGATGTGTTGGAGCTACTGCGCTCACCGGCTGGAGCGCTGTTGTTCATTCCGCTTTACGCCCTGTGGGTGACGCTGCTGCTGCCGGGGGTGTGGGCTTCGATGCTGGCTGGGGTTCTTTACGGCACCTGGCTCGGCAGTGGTCTGGTGTTCGTTGGGGCCTGCCTGGGGGCTGTGGTGGTGTTTCTGCTGGGTCGCTCGGTGCTGCGCGACTGGGCCCGGCGCCGGTTGGAGCAGCTGCCCAAGCTGCAGGCGGTGGAGCGGGCCGTCAGTAAGGAGGGGCTGAAGCTGGTGCTGCTGACGCGCCTCTCGCCGGCGTTTCCATTTTCCCTGCTCAACCTGGCCTATGGCCTCAGCGAGGTGAGCCTGCGGGACTACAGCATCGGCTTGATTGGCATCCTTCCCGGCACGGTGCTGTTTTGCGGGTTGGGGGCGTTGGCCGGCGATGTGGCTCGCTTTGGTGAGGTGTTGGGGGGTGAGGCTGATGCCGGCACCTGGGCCCTGCGGGTGGTTGGGGTGCTCGCCACGCTGGCGGTGGTCTGGTTGGTCAGCCGGACGGCCCGCCGGGCTCTTCAGGATGTGGAGACGTCGCTTTGATCGGGATTGGCAAGACGCCAGTCCCGCAGAGCAGCGATCAGGATGAACCAGGCCAGGCGCGCACGGGCGATCGGGCCGCGGCGCTGCTGCAGGTCAGCCAGCTTGGCCCGTCCACAGTCGGTCTTGATCCAGCGATGCAGTGCAGAGGTGGATTGGGTCATGGCTGCAGCATGGCGGTGAGGTCGTCTTCGCTGAGCACCGTCACCCCGAGGCTTTCAGCTTTGGTCAGTTTGCTGCCGGCGGCGTCGCCCGCCACCAGGTAGTCGGTCTTCTTGCTGACGCTGCCGCTCACCTTGCCCCCGGCCGCTTCGATCAGAGCCTTCGCTTCGCTGCGGCTCAGGCTTGGGAGCGTGCCGGTCAATACCAGGGTCTTGCCCTGTAGCACGCCGTCGGCGTTAGCTCCGGCTTGGATCGCGTCCTCTTTCTCGGAGGCACTCGCTTCCAGGGAGAAGCCGACGCTGCGCAAGTCAGTGAGTAGCTGTTGATTAGCGGGCGTTCTTAGCCATTGGCCGAGGCTGGCGCTGATTTCCGGGCCAATCCCGTGCAGCGCGGCGATCTGCTCCGGTGCGTCCAGAGCCGCTGACGCGAGGCTGTCGATGCTGAAGAAGTCTGCGGCGAGCGCTTTGGCGTTGACCTCGCCGATGTGCCGGATTCCCAGGCCGTACAGCTGGCGGTGCCAAGGTTGTTGTTTGGAATCCTCTAGGGCGGCGACAAGGTTGGTGGCCGACTTGTCTCCCATCCGATCCAGGCTGGCGAGCAGGGCTGCATCCAGGCGGTAGAGATCGGCCAGCGAGCACACCAGGCCGCGGTCCACCAGCTGTTCGATCAACTTGCTGCCGAGGCCATCCACATCCAGGGCGCCTTTGCTCACCAAGTGCCGCAGGCCGCCGCGCAGGATCGCCGGGCAGCTGCTGTTGACGCATCGGGTCGCTGCTTCCTCGCCTTCCCGCACGAGCTCGGAGGCGCACTCCGGGCACTGATTCGGAAGCTGCACGCGGCTGGCCTCACCTGGCCTGAGCTCAGGCAGCACCCGCACCACCTCGGGGATGATTTCGCCGGCTTTGCGCACAACGATCGTGTCACCCACGTGGAGGTCAAGCTCAGCGATCCGGTCGGCGTTATGCAGCGAGGCGCGGCTGACGCTGGTGCCCGCCAGCGCGACGGGTTCGAATTCGGCCACGGGCGTGACGGCGCCGGTGCGACCCACCTGAGCGCCAACGCGCAGCAGACGGGTGGGTGCTTCTTCGGCGGGGTATTTCAGGGCGATCGCCCAGCGCGGAGCCTTCTGGGTGAAGCCGGCTTCGTCTTGAAGCCGTAGGTCGTTCAGCTTCACCACCACGCCATCGGTGGCGTAGGGAAGGTCATGGCGTTGCTGCTCCCATCGATCGCAGAAGCTCTGGATTGCCGCAAGGTCAGCGCCGAGCTCCCGGTTCGGGTTCACTCGGAAGCCCGCCTGCCCCAGCCACTGCAACACGGCCCACTGGCTGTCGGGCTGCTGGCTCGTAGTGCTGGGTAGATGCAGGGTGTATGCGAAAAAGTCGAGCCGGCGTGCGGCCACCACCTTCGGGTCCAACTGCCGCAGGGTTCCCGCACAGGCGTTGCGGGGGTTGGCGAACAGCGCTTCACCGCGGTTCTCTCGCTCGGCATTGATCGCTGCAAAGGTGTGATCGGGGATGAAGGCTTCCCCGCGCACCTCCACCCATTCCGGTGGATCGTCGATCTGCAGCCGCAGCGGGATCGAACTGATGGTGCGCACATTGGCGGTGATCTCCTCACCGCTGCTGCCATCGCCGCGGGTTGCTGCCCGCTCCAGCACCCCATGGCGGTAGCTCAGGGCCAGGGCATTGCCGTCAATCTTGAGCTCACCCACCAGGCTTAAAGGGCTGTCGTCAGCTCGGTCCAGCACCTTGAGCAGTCGCTCATGCCAGGCCCTCAGTTCAACCTCGTCGAAGGCGTTGTCGAGGCTGAGCAGGCCAATGCGGTGTTCAACGCTGCTGAAGCCCGCAGCCGGTGCTCCACCCACCCGTTGTGTGGGACTGTCTGTGCTGAGAAGAGATGGATCCGCCTGTTCGAGATCCACCAGTTCGCGGTAGAGCCGATCGTAGATCGCGTCTTCAAGAACCGGTTTGTCGAGCACGTAATAGGCGTGGGCCGCCCTGTTGAGCAGGCCCCGAAGCTCGGCAGCCCGCTCGTTGCGATCAGGCATTGACGCGGTTGATCCGAGCAATGCGCCAGTCCTCTTCCACCTTGGTGAAGGTGAAATCGAGGGGCAGTTCTTCGTCGCCCTCAGACTTCAGCTTCACGGTGAGGATCAGATCACCCTCCTGTACCCGGGGCCGCCCGGATTTGAGGTTGCGGAACTTGTTCAGCTTGAGATCGGCGAGGAAACGGATGAACTGCTGCCGGTTGACGTGCTGCCGATAGGTTTTCGTCGTGAGCAGGTATGCCGCGTCGATGCGACCGGCGGCCACCTGGGTGAAGAACTGCTTGATCAGTGGGTTGATGCCGCGGGCGTCGAGAACCAGACGCACGGCGTTGTAAATCCAGTACCCCAGAAGGGTGAATCCGCCGGCCAGCAGAGCCTTGCTGCCGATCTCACGCACCAGACCCAGTTCCATCAGCAGCTGTGAAAGCAGGGCCGAGTCTGACTGACCGCGTCAGGATGGCGCAGATTCGGATCTCCACCCTCGTGCCGTTGCAGCCGCTGCTGCCGTTGTTTCATCGCCTCAATCGCGAGCACTTCGGAGGTGCGCTGACGCTGGAGGGACAGCCCCTCAGTTCTGTGCGTTGGAGCGATGGCCGGATGAGCCGCACCGCTGGTTACTACAAGCGGGGGCCTGGGGTGGGCCATGGTCGTGGCAGCGAGATTGTGCTGTCGCGGCCCTTGCTGGAACCGTTGCCGCAGGAAGCCATCGAGAGCACGCTCTGCCACGAGATGATCCATGCCTGGGTGGATCTGATCCTGCAGCGGCGCGAAAGCCATGGACCGTTTTTCCGCGCGAGAATGGCCACGATCAACGCCGCTCAGAATCGATTCCAGGTGAGCGTGCGCCACCGCTACCCGGTGCCGGCTCGTCCTCCGCGCTGGTGTGCGGTTTGCCCATGTTGTGGCAGCCGCTATCCCTACCGCCGGCGCATCACCAATGCCGCCTGTCGGCGTTGCTGCGATCTTCACCATGGGGGCCGCTGGCATGCCAGTTGCCTGCTGCAGTTTGAGGCGTGGACTTGAGATGGAGGCGTTTCTGCTGACGCTGGAGCTGGGGGGGGTGGCCATTGTTCTGATCGGCCTGCGCCGGGAGCGCTGGTTGCGCCAGCGGCGTCGGTAACGTCAGACGATGGATGAACGTAGAGAACGCCGCAGGGACGTCTGGCTGGAGACCGGTCGCCAGATCGTGGATGGGGTCTCTGGGCGACGTCCCGGGCAGCGCCGCAGCTCTTTGGATCTGGAATCTGTCGGCCGTTGGGTGGGCGACAAGGTGGAGTGGCTGCTGGAGGAGGAGGACGATTGGCGGGAACCCTGGCAGGAGCCTGCTGTGCGTTCGGGTCGCCGCGGCAAGCGCCCCCTGGAAGCCATCTCTCGGCGTCAGCCACGCCCCTCGGTTGGAAGCCCCGCTTTTGAACAGACTGTTTTTGGACAGCCCCCGGCTGAGCAGCCCTCCATCCCAATGGCTGCCCCAACGGAAGTCGACTCAGCAGAGGAGTGGCCAGAGGACGACAGCTTTCGTGTGGACCGCTGGCAGCGCAGTCGCAGCAGTCAGTTGGATGCTGCTCCTCAGGTTGATCCATCGCCAGTTCGCCGAACCCTGCCGCGGTCGAGTCGGCGGCGCACTTGAACCCAGCTCAGCCCGTGGCCACCCTGCGCTTGGCTGAGTTGTGGTGGGGGGGGACGCGATAGCTGCAGCCCCGCACCTTCAGCTGATGGTTCACATCCTCCACCAGTTCGTTAGGCATCTCCTCGGCCATCTGATCCGCGGTGGCTGAGATCGACGGTGAGCCCAGCTGCAGGGCTTCCAGAAGCTGGGTCCATTGTTCGACCTGCAGGCTGCGGCTGATCGGCGTATAGCCGTTGCTGTTCAGCAACTCCGTGCAGAGCGATCGGCTCCAGAACACGTGGCGACCCTGGCCGTGGGGACCGACACTGCTTGCTGCTCCGGCCTCTAGGGCTGCTGGGGTCGGCCGACCACGGCGATCACGCCAGCCATGGTTTTCGAGGATGCGTCCGCAGTGAAACGCGGAGATCCCGAAGATCCGGCCAAGTTCGGCGAGGCAGAGCCAGGGGCTGTTGTCAGCCATGACACAGAAAACCGATGTGCCTACATGCTCCTCAATGCATATGTGATGGCAAGTTGTCAAGAGCAAATCCCAACAAATCCGTGAGATTATTCATCAACTTTCTTGAAGCTCTTGGCGCAGGGTCGCGCCGAGCCAGGTTTCCAGTTGCGGACTGAACACTTCACGGATCACTGTGAGGGCTTTGCCGCCTCGGAAGAAGCGGTAGTGGCGGCTCCAGAAAGGGCCGCGGTGACCAAAGGTGTGTTCCAGCCATTCGGCCTGCACCAGGGCCAAGCCGTCCACTTCGCGGAACAGCTCCGAACGCCCCTGGGTGAGGCTGCGCCAGATGGGCAGGCTGCGGTCCTGCAGATGCAGATTCGCTTCCGTTTGGTTCCACCAGCTTTCGGCCCAGGCCAACGGCATGCCGCCGCAGGTGAGCCAGACCTGGCGTCGCAGCAGGGGTGCCTGCAGTTCGGCGACCTCCGGAGGTGCGTTGGTCGGGAGTTCGGCTTCCGGCTCCATGGCGATCAGATCAACCGCTACGGGTTGGCCGGTGAGCAACTGCAGGTGGCGGGTGGGGCTGCCATCTCCCAGCAACATCAAGCGCCATGCTCCGGGGAGTTGACGCGGCCCCTCTCCGCTGAGCACAGCTTCGGTGGGAGCCTCCCAGAGCTGCTTGGGGGAGACCAGCAGAGAGGGGGCGGAGTTCAGAACACCCCTCCTACCGCCAGGTTGTGCCGCTGGCCGTTGCGACGGATCACGGCTCCGGCCTCGCCGACGGAATCCAGCACCCAGCCACTGCTACCGATCGCTTCTCCCAGCCCAGCCGAAAAAGAGCTGGCACCGAACTGGAAGATGGCTGAGCTGTTCCCACCGGGGCCCTGCACCACTCCAGTGAGCTGAGGCATGGGGCCGCTTGGTGTAGCGGTGATTGGTGTTGAGGTGATTGGTGTTGCGGGTGGCGTCGTTGCCATCGCTGGGAGCTGTGATTCCTCCAAGGTGAGCGGTTCGAGCTCGCTCATCCAGGCCGGCTCAGGCGGTGGGGGTGACAGGGCAGCGCTGCCCTCAGGTTGGGCTACAGCGGTTCGGGGTATTCCTTGTTGTGTTGTGGCTTGTGGTTGCGTGGAGGTGTTCCGCAGCCGTTCGAGCATCAGCAGGCTTCGCTCCTGAGCCAGCTGATCGCGGGAGCTCTGCCAATGGCTCAGCAACAAGCCACTGCTCACGGTGCCGGACACTGCGACAACGGTCAGCAGGGTGATCAAACCTGTGGCCGAATTGGCTGGTTGGTGATCGGCTGGCTTGCTGGGGGTTGGTTGTTCCGCCGCTGGCCGAGCGAGAGGTTGGCTGGGGATGTCGTGCTCATGCACGGCCACCTCAACCGGTTCGAGGGCAGCGGTCTCGAACACGTTGTTCATCACCTGCTCAGCACGCAGGTTCCAGTACGTGGATGAGGTGGGAAACCGGACGGTCAAGGCGGACCCTCGGGTCCCTAAAGCTATCGAGCTTCGCTGGAGGCGGCGAGGGCCCGGCGTTGCCGTAGTTCCAGCCACATCAGCAGTGCGGTGATGTCGGCCTGGCTGACCCCAGGGATGCGGCTGGCCTGACCGAGGGTGCTGGGTTGGATGGCACTGAGCTTTTCGCGGGCTTCATTGGAGAGCGTGCCGATGCCGGCGTAATCCAGGTCGGCAGGCAGCTTGCGCTGGCTCTGACGTTTCACCTGATCGATCTGCTGCTGTTGCCGTTGCAGGTAGCCGCTGTATTTGATGTCGATTTCAGCGCCCTCACGCACTGGCAGGGGTAGATCGGCATCGGCGAGCCCATGACGCACCAGATCGCTGGCGTGCATGCCCGGTCGGCGCAGAAGATCGGCGAGGGTGATGGAGCCCTTGATGGCTGCACCGGTTTCTTGTTCCACCGTTGGAGCCACTGGATCACTCACCTTGAGGCGCACGGTTTCCAGTCGTTGCTTTTCAGACTCCATCGCCTCCAATTTGTCCGCGAACAGCTGCCAGCGGCGGTCGTCGATCAGGCCGAGTTCGCGGCCCAGGGGCGTGAGTCGCCTGTCGGCGTTGTCGCTACGCAGGATCAAGCGATATTCGCTGCGGCTGGTGAGCACCCGGTAGGGCTCGCGGAGGTCCTTGCTCACCAGATCGTCGATCATCGTTCCGATGTAGCTGCCCTCACGGGGGAAGTAGATCGGCTCCTGCCCACCGATCAAACGGGCGGCGTTGACGCCGGCCACCAGCCCTTGGGCGGCGGCTTCCTCATAGCCGGTGGTGCCATTCAGCTGGCCAGCGCTGAACAGGCCTTGCACCCGTTTGGTCTCCAGGGAGGGTTTCAGCTGGGTGGCGGGCAAGTAGTCGTAATCCACGGAATAGGCGGGTCGCAACATCACCGCCTGCTCCAGGCCGGGAAGGCTGCGTAGCAGTTGCAGTTGGATCGGCTCCGGCAGGCCGGTGGAGAAACCCTGCACATAGATCTCTGGCGTGTCACGACCTTCCGGCTCAAGAAAGATCTGGTGGCTGTTCTTGTCGGCAAAGCGAACGATCTTGTCTTCGATTGAGGGGCAGTAGCGCGGGCCCTTGCTGTCGATCACGCCGCCGTAGATGGCGGTGAGGTGGAGGTTGTCGCGGATCAGCTGATGGGTTTGCGCCGTGGTGCGTGTGATGTGGCAGCTCATCTGCTCACCGCTCACCCAGGCGGCCGGGTCAAAGGAGAAGAAGCGATCAGCGGCATCGCTTGGCTGCTCTTCCAGTTGGTCGAGGGCAATGCTGCGGCGATCGACGCGGGCGGGGGTGCCTGTTTTGAGCCGGTCGGTGTGGAAGCCCAGTTGCTGGAGCGCTTCGGTGAGGCCTTCGGCGGCCTGTTCGCCGGCGCGGCCGGCGGCCATCGATTGATGCCCCACCCAGATGCGGCCTCCGAGAAAGGTGCCAGCAGTGAGGATCACGGCTTCCGCGCCATAAACGCTGCCGAAATAGGTGCGGATGCCGGTGATGCGTTGTTGATCAGCGTTGCCGGTGACTTCCAGGCCAGTCACCATCGCTTCTCTCAAGGCAAGGTTGGGGGTGTGCTGCAGCAGCTGCAGCATCTGGCGGGAATAGAGGCGTTTGTCGGTCTGGGCGCGAAGGGCCCACACAGCTGGTCCGCGGCTGGCGTTGAGGATGCGTTTCTGAATGGCTGTGGCATCAGCAAGGCGGCCGATCACCCCGCCGAGGGCATCCACTTCGTGGACGAGTTGGCTTTTGGCCGGTCCACCGACGGCAGGGTTGCAGGGCTGCCAGGCGATTCGATCGAGGTTGAGGGTGAATAAAGCCGTGTTCAGCCCAAGCCGTGCTGCTGTGATGGCTGCTTCACAACCGGCATGGCCGCCTCCCACGACGATGACGTCGAAACTTTCTGTGGGTGCAGCAGAGAAGCTCATGGCTTCATTATCCGCCGCCATGGATGGGTTTGCCGATCAGGAGAAAAGCTCGGGTTGAAAAGTAAGCGCAGTGTTCAGGCTGATGTTGTGCAGGGTGATTTGGGTGTTGTTATTGACGTCAGTCAGGATGAGATTGCCGTCAAGTTGAGTGATTTCAAAGGAGAATTTATTTTTGCTGATGAGGCGATCACCGCGCTGGGGTTTGAAGTCCAGGATTTGATCCTGCCCGCGCGAGAGATGAATGAGATCAGCGCCTCGGCCACCTTTGATGATGTCGTCACCTTGGCCACCTTTGATGGTGTCATCTCCTGATCGGCCTCGTAATACGTCGTTTCCTTGCCGCCCAATTAACAGGTCATCACCTTTGTGGCCGATCAAACGATCTGCTCCTTTCCCACCACGAAGAGTGTCGTTGTCTTGTTTGCCACGAAGGGTGTCGTTGTCTTTCCCACCACGAAGGATGTCATCGCCTCGACCGCCTCGAAGCAAGTCAGAATCCTGACCTCCTTTCAGTACATCGTTGCCAGATCTTCCTGTAAGAAGGTCGTCGCCAGATTTTCCAAATACAACATCATCCTTTGCTTTGCCTTTGATGGTGTCATCACATTGAGATCCAGTCATTTTGAGGCCACGGTTTGTCTTTGAGCTGGAGATCAAGCATTCAATCTGACTAGGTTCCGGAAGCGGTTCAGTGCCAGATTCAGGTTCCGGTAGAGGTTGAGGTTCTGGAGTTGGTGTTGGTTCAGGTTCCGGCAGAGGTTCCGGAGTGGGTTGAGGAGTTGGTTCTGTGGTCGGTAGAGGTTCTGGGGTCGGTAGAGGAGTTGGTTCTGGGGTTGGTTGAGGTAAGGGATCTGGAGTTGGTTCCGTAACTTCATCGGCACCGGTTACCAGAACCGAGAATTCTGTGGTCGTTATTTCAATGCTGTCAGATGCACCGATTCGGAAGAAATCGATGTTTGTTTCTGCATCATTGAGGGACTCTATGGCGAGTATATTTGGTGTGTAGGAGTAGTCGCCCGTGATGGTATTTAGCTCAAGAGAGCCATAGATTCCATCAAGCGTTGATGAATTAGTGGTATCGATATTGTTGGCTCGAGAGTTAGCAGTATCGGGATCGTTGATGATGGAATAGGTGATGACAGTATTGGCATCGGGGTCGGTAGCGTTGAAGGTGCCGTTCAATCCTGTAGTGGTTATTTCTGAGCTATTCGGGAGCTCCGTGATGGTGGCTTCTGTGTTGGTAACGTCAAAGACTGGAGCGTCATTTTTTCCGGAGACGTTGACTGCAAAATCTGTCGTCGTTGATTCAGTGCCGTCAGATGCAACGATGCGGAAGAAATCGATGTTTGTTTCATTTTCGTTGAGGGCCTCAACTGCCGAGAGATCAGGCGTGTAGCTGTAGGCGCCATTGGACGGATTCAGGTTGAGTGAGCCATAAGTTCCATCGCTTGTGATGGTGTCGTTTGGAAAAATATTTTCGGAGTTAGATTCAATGTTTTCGCTGCTTGTTTCTATAGAGTATGTGACAACAGC
>QCTY01000029.1:0-16720 GCA_003208975.1 Synechococcus sp. AG-676-F02 | reverse complement strand
GGTGGGAGGTGTTGGGGGCATGGAGTGTCTTCTTGCGGCGATGTGTGTGGTTGGCTCAGAGTTCCAGCGGAGTCATCTGTAGAAGTAGCTGCAGCAGGTTGGTGATGCTGTCGTCCTTGGCGGGCTTGGAGTAATTGCTCAGGAGTTGACGGCCGACAACCTGCGCACCGAGGTGGGTGAGCTGGATTCGCAGGGATAAGAGCAGCTCCATGCCGCCTCCACCGGAGAACGTGGCGATGGCAATGGGATGACCATTAAACAGAGCCCGAAAGTCGTCTCCAGTGACTGATAACCACGCGATGGCGTTGGTGAGAGATGGAGGAATGGAGCCGTTGTATTCGGGAGCGCAGATCACCCAGCGTGGTGCCGCCATCAGTTGTTGTTGCAATGGAGCAATGGCTTCGGGTATGCCCCGTTCCTGGGCTCTCGGCGTGAACAGGGGCAAATCGATTGTGGTTAGATCCAGCACCTCTGCTGATTGACCCAGCTCCCTCGTTTGATTCGCAAATCGTCCGGCTAATTTCAGGTTCTCACCATTGCTGGCGGCGATCACCAGTACATCGGGGTTAGCGGTGTCATTCATGGTCTCAATGTCGCTTCCTTGAGGGAATGAAGCTCGCTTTGCTGGCGCCGAAGGAGTCGGGATCGCCTTCGGCTGGCTTGTAGATCCTCAAAAATAACCGCAGATTGACTGACTAGCTTGCGTGCACGCATGCATGGGCTTTGCCAGCGGTGTCTTCTCCTTAGCGTGAATTAGAGCTACACGTCTCCGGAAGAGGCTTTTGCTTCAACTGAGCTGACCGACGTCTTGGGCAGTTTCTTCCGATCATTGTTGGCACTGCTCCGCTTTACAGGTCTGCTGAATCAATTTCACTTCGGTTCTTTGTTGCGCGATGTCAGGGACGTGCTTGGCGAAGTTCATTGGCCCGCATGATTTGATTGGTATCGCAAAAAATGCACGGGGTGAATCATTGCGGCTTTGAGCGGTATTCAGATATGTCTAGTTGGACGTTGTTGTGAGGTTTAAGGCGATATAACCCTGGCACACTAATTCTCTTCCTAATGCATTCTTTTTAGGAGTGAATTCATTTGTGAAGAGGGTTCTGCTTTTTGGATCAGGTGTTTGGGCAACAGGCCTTGGTCAATGGCGGTGATGCCTTGGCTGGAATTCTCCAGACCTCGGCAGGACTCTTCTTGCTCTTTCAACAGATCATTCGGTCGGTTTGGCGGCTTTCCCCGGTCGAATGGCGTCTAGATGGCTACAAAAACTATGGATGCAAGTCGCGACATGGTGGATCAGCTGCTTTTATTTTTGGTGCGCGATCCGTCCTTAACGCAGGGAGGAACAACCTTTGACGCCATGGCGTGGTCCTTCGTTGCGATGGTGTCAGCACTGATTGCGGCCGGTTTCGGAGCTGTTTATCAACCCTCCAGGAAAATCAGCGCTGTCTTTTTGGCATTCAGCTGCGGATTGTTGATTTCATTGCTTTGCTTTGACCTGATGCAAGTGGCCCTCGAGATGGGGGGCATTGTTGCGGCCGTAAGCGGGTTTTTTATGGGGTTGATGACGTATGTATTGATCAATCGCCGGCTTTCTCAACGAGGTTTGAAGCGTCGTTGTTCAGCAACGTGTGGTGGATTAGGTGCAATCAAAGCACTCAACCCCGAACAACTGGAGGAGAAGCGAACAGCGATGGCTCTGGTGTTCGGTGCTGCTCTGGACGGCATTCCCGAATCGATGAGCATCGGGATCTCGTTGCTAGAGAATCCGCTGGTGAGTTCGTCCGTCGTCTTTGCTGTTGCGGTTGCCAATATTCCGGAGGGTTTGGCCAGTGGTGCTGGCCTGCGTCGATCAGGTCTGCCTGTCAGCAGAATCCTCGTCATCTGGTCCTGCGTGGTGGCCGTATGCGTTATCGCAGCAGGCCTGGCTCATTCGCTGATGGAATCAGCGCCTGATCAGATCAAAGCGATGACGACGGCCTTCGCCGGTGGCGGCGTCCTGGCCATGACACTTCAGACCGTGATCCCAGAGGCCTACGAAGAAACCCACGATGGCGTGAGTGTCTTGGGTGGGCTGGGATTCGTTTTGGCGTTCTGCATTGTGGTTCTGTTCCACTGACGTTTTGCTGAACTGACGGCCTTAGTAGTTAGCGCCGCTGCGGCGATGGTGCACTGCGGTTGTTGAGTCGGCGTCGAAGACACCTCCGTGTGTCACTTCGGCATAAAGCAGCCAATGGTCGCCACATTCCATGCGTTGTTTCACGCTGCATTCCAACCAGGCCAAAGCTTCCGGCAGCAACGGTTGTTCGGAAGGGCTTTGCTCCAGCTCTAGGCCGGCGAATCGGTCGGCCCCGGGATCAAATGGTTGCAGAAACTGTTTCATGGGACCGCTTTCGCGTCCTTCCGCGAGGAGATTCATGGCGAAGCAATCACCTTTCTGCAGCAGGGATTCAACAGCCCGGTCCTTGGCGACGGCCACCGTCAGTCCAGGCGGTGTGAAGCTTGCCTGACTCACCCAGCTCGCCACCATGGCGCCACTGAGGTCCCCTTTCCTGGTGGTGAGGATGCTGAGTGATCCCACGACGCGACCCAGGGCCTGGATAGCGGGATTGCTGCGGCTTTCACTCATGCCTCCCGCATTCCGCCGTTTTGCCCTCTGCTCGGCCTTCAGAAGTTGTCGCGCAAAACGTGTGCCGGTCTCCTCCAGCTCCTTCACTTTGCTGCGATCGGGGCTGAATTTGATTCGGATCGGCTCGAATCCAAAACTGAAGCCCCCATCTCGCAGCTTCTTTTCGAGGAGGTCAACAGCTTCTCCGCTCCAGCCGTAGCTGCCGAAAACACCCACCGGTTTGCTGCGGTCGCCTTCCGCCAGCAGTGTTCCCAAGGCGGATACAACTGGTGTTGGGGCGTGGCCACCCAAGGTGGGTGAGCCGATCAAAACCCCGTCTGAGTTTTGGATTGCACTGATCAGTTCATTGGCGGGGGCGAACTCACAGTTGAGGCAATTCACTCGGATGTTTGTGCGCGTCACTCCACGACCGAGGGCATCGGCGATGGCAGCGGTGTTGCCATAGGCGCTGGCGAACAGCAGCAGCACCGTGAGATTCGATTGCTGCTGGCTTTCCCCCCAACGGCGGTAATCATTGAGCAGGCTCCGCCAGCTGGCATCGATTGCCGGGCCATGGGCAGGAGCAATGGTGCGGATATCGAGCTCTTCGAGCCGTTCAACCAGCAGCTCCACCTTGCGCGCCATCGGCGCCATCAGGCTGTCGTAGAAGTGCCGCCGTTCCTCTTCTGTGCTGCTGCGGTTGGCTTCAGCCCAGGTTTCAGTGCAGAGATGTGCACTGAAGAATTTGCCGCTCATCAGCAGGCCAAGAGTCTCCTCGAAAGCGAGTAGGCCACCAGGCCAGCGGGGGGTGGGAGCTGGCAGCAGCAACAGGCTTCTGCCCTGAGACAGGGGCAGGATTTCTTCCTGGCGAATAACCCGCAGAGGTGGTCGTGGAGGCAAGGGAGGTTGTTCGCTCTTTTCACCAGGAGGCGATGGCTTGCGCTGATTCCAGAGCTCATCGATCAGTTTTGCGCCGGCATTGGAGACCACCAGCTCAAGCCCTGCATAGGCTTCCCCCAGATCTCGGAGCAGAGCAACCCTGTTGGGATTGATGTGGCCCACCACCACCAGCAAGGGCGCATCAGACACCGGTAGTGCCTCGGCGAAAGCTGGAAGAAACGCATCGCGGTAAGCAGCGCCAGGAGGGTGGACCAACACGGCGGGGGCATTGTCGCCAGCTTCAAAAAACACACTGTTGGCTGTGCTTCCGCGTTCCAGGGCGTATTCGAGTTCAAATCTGTGCCGTTGCGGGCTGAGGCCCCGAAAGGCCATCACTCCTTCGTCGATCGGTAGACGAATCGTCCGCCGTTTGTCGGAGATCTCCACAACTGACGCCATCAATAGTGATTTCCGGTTTTGCGGTGATGAACAGCTGTGCGGCCATCCAGATCAGCCACATTGCCTTGCTCGACAAGGGCATAGATCAGCCAGTGGTCAGGCCCCTCCATCCGTTTTTCAACGCGACAGTCCAAGTAGGCAAGCGCATCGCTCAGCACCGGTCCGCCCTCAGCGGCATCGTCAAGCACGCTGATTCCTGCGAAGCGATCCGCACCTGGCGGGAAGCGCTTGAGGAAGTGCTGCATTAAGGGTTTGTAGTGGTCTTGACGCAGCACATTCACCACAAAGCGGTCACCCACCTGCATCAAGGCTTCAATGGCGCGATCTTTGGCCACGGCCACACTCAGGCCGGGAGGTTTAAAGCTTGCCTGGCTCACCCAGCTCGCCACCATCGCACCGCTCCGCTGCCCCTCTCCCTCACCCTGGCTGGCCGTCACGATGTAGAGCCCGCCTGTAAGGCGGCCGAGTGCCTTGTCGAGGTTGGCATCGATGTTGCGCAGTGCTTCGATCGATTTTTTGCGGGTCAGAATCTGCCCGAGATCGGTGCCGGATTCTTCGCAGCGCTGGTAGTCGCTTCCCTGCGGCAGTTGTTTGATTCGCAGAGGGGAGAAGGCCTGCTTGAGCCCCTGGGCACGCAGTTGATCGGCAACAGCATCGATCGGCTCATCATTGCCACCGAAGGCGTCGTACACCCCCACCATTTGCTTGGGGTTCAAGGCAGCCAGCAAGGTGCCAATCGAGGTCTGTAGCTCACCGTCGGGCTGTTCAGGCCAGGTGGGCACGACAACGGCCTTGGCTTCACCGATCAGAGCTGTGAGCTCCTGGGCATCGGTGGCACGGAGATCCACCAGCTGCACCTGGGCCTCGGCTTTGCCAATGCCGTGGGCGATCGCCTGGCTGATCCGATCCGAAAACCCGTATTGGCTGAGATAACAAACCGCTGCGTAGCTCTCACCCTTGCTGCGTTGGCCGCTCCATTCGCGGTAATCGCTCACCCAGTGGCTGAGGTGATGGCGCAAGAGCGGGCCGTGGCCGACCGCAATGGTGGTGATCTCCGGTAGCCCATCCATGCGCTTCAGCGCCTGCAACACACTGCGTGCGTTGGGGCCCATCAGACAGTCGTAGTAGAAGCGGAAATCCGGAGCGATGGCTCCCGGATCGCTGTCAAAGACGTCGTCCGAGCAGTAGTGCAAGCCGAAGGCGTCGCAGGTGTAAAGGATGCCGGTTCCGTGGTCAAAAGAAAAAATGGTGTCCGGCCAGTGCAGATTCGGTGCGCTGAGGAATTCGAAGCGGTGATGGATACCGCTCTCGGAGTTGGTGCCCAGGTCCAGCTCGTCTCCGGATTTGACGGCTCGGGATCGGAATGGACGGTGAACCTGATCCTGGAGAAATTGCAGGGCCACCTTGGATCCAACGATCTCAATTTCCGGATTGAGGTCGATGAGGTCTCCGATCAGGCCGGAATGATCCGGTTCGGTGTGGCTCGCGATCAGAACATCGATGCTGCAGGGATCGATCTGGTCCTTCAGCAGGGGGATCCAGGTGTCTCGGAACTTGGCATGGCTGGTGTCGATCAGCGCGGTTTGTTCTCCGCGCACCAAAAAGGCGTTGTAGGTGGTGCCGTTGCGCAGGCCAAATTCGATGTCGAAGCGGCTTCGATCCCAGTCAAGTGAGCGAATGGTGGTGGTGTCCTCAGCAATCGATTCGCTCTGCAGCGAAAGCTTGGGAGCAGCAGGAGCGACGACCATGACACGACCGTGACGGATGTCGACTTTAAGGAGATTCACTTAGTCAAGTCGGCACACTGGTGTCAACCGCAACCGTCGTGATGGCGTCATCGACGCTCAGGCAAAGCATCGGACCAGGAATTCTTCTGGCTGGTGCCTGCATCGGTGGGTCTCATCTGATGTCGTCCACCACGGCAGGGGCCCGTTTCGGCTTCGCTTTGGTGGGACTGATCCTGCTCACGAATCTCGTCAAATATCCGTTCCTGAGAGTGGGGACCCGCTTCACATCTGCCACCGGTTTGTCTTTGCTGGAAGGCTTTCAGCGCCGCAATGCCGCTTACCTGCCGCTTTACCTCCTAGTGAGCCTGGTGACAGGTACCGCCACCATCGCTGCCGTCAGTTTTGTGGCGGGTCTCTTGCTCACCAACATCCCTGGCCTGGCGGGACAGGATCCCTATGGCCTGTCCATCGGGGTGCTGGTGGTGAGCGGTCTAGTGCTGTTGCTCGGCCATTACCGGGCGCTTGACCGGCTCTCGAAAGTGCTGGTTCTTCTGCTCACACTGCTGACGGGACTGGCCGCGGCATCCCTGCTGATTCGCGGACCTGTTGGGGATGTGGCGGCGAGCTGGGTCAGCACCGACCCCTCCCCCTGGACGTTGGCCAACCTGGCCTTTCTGATCCCGCTCATGGGATGGATGCCTGGTCCGGTGGAGATGTGTGTCTGGCCCTCGCTGTGGATGTTCTCCCGCGCTCGCGACACCGAACACACCGCTTCCCCCAAAGAGGCGGAATTCGACTTCAACCTCGGCTATGGCGTCACTGTGGTGACGGCGATGTTTTTTGTAATCCTCGGCTCGTACACCATGTACGGCAGCGGTGATGGGATGCTCGCCGGCAGTGGCGTGTCTTTCGCCCAGAAGCTGATTCAGCTCTACACAGCTGCCATGGGCAGCTGGGCAGCCTGGGTGATCATTCCAGCGGCGTTCTTCGCGATGTTCAGCACCACCCTCACCTGCCTGGATGCTTATCCGCGCAGCATTGCTGCGATTCAGGGGCTGTTACGCCATCACGACAGTGGTGACTCAGCGCCAGGGCCGATGCAGCGCCGTTTTGATCTCTGGGTGGTGGTGCATCTGCTTGCGGCTGTGCTGGCGCTGGTGGTGGCCAAGAGCGGCGGTATTGGCGTGAAGGACTTCGTCTTCGGCGCGATGACGGGCAGCTTCCTGACGGCACCGCTGTTTGCCTGGATGGCGATGGACACGATCAACAGCAGTTTGGTGCCTGCTGAACACCGTTACGGGCGTCTGACCCGGGCCTTCTGTTGGTTCGGCCTGGTGTTTTTCAGCGGATTCAGCCTGTTGTTCATTGGCCGCTTTTTCCTTGGGTTTGGCAGCTAAGACGCCTGTTTCACTAATAAAAAACCCCTGCCGTGTGGCAGGGGTTGGGTTTCCGTTCTTCTGTTTCAGTGATGGATTGAGGCTGGGTACTTAACCGTTCATTGTTCAGTTTTCGAGTGTTACTGAAACGCTGGTGTGTTCAATGGCTTTGCCTGCGGTGATCTCAAGAATTCCATCGCGATAGGAGGCCTTGAGTTGCTCGCGATCAAGGCTGTGGGGGAAGCGGAAGCTGCGGCTCCAGCTGCCGGCGCGGAATTCGCTCAGCAAGGGGGCTTGGCTGTCGTTGGACATCGCGGCGGGCCGCTGCGCGCAGATCACAAGGTCGCGATTTGTGGCTTTGATGTCGATCGAATCGCGTTCGACACCGGGCAGTTCCAGGCGAACGGTGTAGGCGGATTCGCCGTCGAGAACTTCTGCATTTGGAACTCGTTCGGCGCTGGCTATTTGTTGATCCAGGCGCTCGAAAAGATCAAAGGGAGAGGAATGCAGGGTCAGCATGGTTGTGGTTCCGAAGAGTGAGATCTGCGGACTGGTTTGGTTGCCCGCCACCACAATTTGCGTCAGTTGGATGATAACCAGAAGTGGGAGAGCCGACCATTTCTGATCGGTCTTTACCACTGGGTTCGGTTGGCACCACAAGCATGGCGTTGAAACCGAATCGGCCTCAAGTCACCACCATCGATGAAGCAGGCGGTCTGGCTGCAGACGTGATTGGTTGCGGCTCAGCTCCCCGCAGCCATGGCCTGGAGCATCGCCTTCTGTGCACTGGCCTGCCCGTGGGCCTTCAGGTTTCCGAGGAAGCTGTTGCGAGCATCCGGGAAGCGTGGGTCTTCTGCGAGCGGGAGCTCACCTGCATCGTCCAAACCAGTGTCACCCTCGAGCGCAGGAGTAATCACCACCAGATCACCGTCCAGATTGCGGTTGTAGCGCCACCACAGCGCCGGATCCTGCACCGCCGTATGCGGGGGTAATGGCGCAGAATCGCCGGAGGGGTTGCCGGCCTTTTTGCTCTTCGTTTTCTTGGCCAGATTCGCCAGAGCCTTCCGCCGATATTCCGCCAGGTCCTCCAGCAGTCGCGCCCGGTTGCGGCCCCGCAGCTGGAACAGCACAAATGGATCCTCACTGAAGCGGTCACCCATCAGGAAGTAGACGGCGCTGATGTGCTTGCAGGGGTTGGCTTTGTCCGGGCAGGTGCATTCGCTGCGCACCTCCTGCAGCTTGAAAGGGAACAAACGCTTGCCGCTAGCGGCGAAGGCACGTTCGATGTCCGCAGGCATGATTCCAGCCAGCAACTGTGCGGACCAGCGTGCTTTCTGTGCCAAGGCCTCGAGAACATATCCCCAGTCTTCGTCGTTCAACACGTCCAGCCAGAGCTTGACTTTGTAGGGAGTTTCATCAGTGCCTTGCACCCGTGCATGCACTCGTCGCCCTTCAAAGCGAATCGAGGTCACATGACCCTCGCGGGCGTAGCCCCAGGCCCGCTCCAGGCGTTTTTTGAAGCGGTATCCGTTGATCAGCTCCATCCACTGCTCCACCCACCAGGGCTGCTGGCCCAGTCCGTCCTCGCTGAGAGGGGTCAGGTTGCTGCTGCTGATGGTCATGGTTACGTGTCCTCGAGAGCCAGGAGGTCTCGCAATTGATCGCCGGCCAGGCTGCCAAGCCAGTCTTCACCAGAGCCAATCACATCTTCGGCCAGGCGCGACTTCTCCCGGATCATGCGATCGATTTTCTCCTCGACTGAGCCGCTGGTGATGAACTTGTGTACCATCACTCTGTTGGTCTGACCGATGCGATAAGCACGGTCGGTGGCCTGGTTTTCGACAGCCGGATTCCACCAGCGGTCGATGTGGAAGACATGGCTCGCCCGGGTGAGGTTGAGGCCCACTCCACCGGCTTTAAGTGAAAGCAGAAACAACTGCGGTCCTCGAGGATCCTCCTGGAAGCGATCCACCATCGCCTGGCGCTCACTTTTGCGGGTGCCGCCGTGCAGGAAGGGGACTTCCGCTTTCCAGCGCTGCTGCATCCAGTCCTTTAGCAGGTGACCCCATTCCGCGAACTGGGTGAACAGCAACGCCCTGTCTCCTGCTTCGATCACCTCATCGAGGATCTCTTCTAGCCGCTGAAGCTTGGCGGAACGGCTCAGGAAACCGTCATCCACAGCGCCTTCACTCAGGGCAAGAGCGGGATGGTTGCAGATTTGCTTGAGCCGCATCAGTAACGCCAGCACCTGGCCATGGCGTTGGCCGCGCGGTGCCCTGGCGATGGCATCAAGGGTGTCTTCGACAGTTTTGCTGTAAAGCGATTTCTGTTCTTTGCTCAGTCCTACCCATTCACTCAGTTCCACCTTCTCCGGTAGATCTGAAATAATCGTTTTGTCGGTTTTGAGCCGACGGAGGATGAATGGGCCAACTCGCCCTTTGAGGTCTCGGAGCGAGGACATGTCGCCATAGCGCTCAATCGGCATGCGATAGCGCTGGCGGAAGAAGTCCTCCTCTCCGAGCACCTTTGGGTTCAGAAAGTCCATCAGGGCCCATAGCTCGCTCACCCGGTTTTCCACTGGTGTGCCGGTGAGCGCAATCCGGAAGCGGTTGCTTTTGCTGCGGCCTGCACGGGCGAGGTCGCGCGCGGCCTGGCTTTGCTTCGCTCCGGGGTTCTTGATCGCCTGAGCCTCGTCAATCACGACTCCTTGCCAGTCCTGGCTTTCCAGCAGTTCGCTGTCCCGTTGCAGCAATCCGTAGCTGGTGAGGACGAGATCCACATCTTTCAAGGCCTTTTTCAGCTCGGCGGGTGTGGAGGGACGCCGCGGGCCGTAGTGTTCTCTCACTCCAAGCTCCGGGGTGAAGGCTTCCGCTTCTCTCCGCCAGTTGGTGAGTACGGATGTCGGTGCCACCAGCAGCACTGGTCGCTTGAGCTCCTGCTCCGCTTTGAGGTGCTGCAGGAAGGCGAGCAACTGGATCGTTTTGCCGAGACCCATGTCGTCCGCCAGGCAGGCCCCCTGATCGAATCGATGCAGGAATGCCAGCCAGCCAAGTCCTCGTTCCTGGTAGGGCCGCAGTTGACCGCTGAACCCCTCCGGTGCTGGAAGCGGATCGGGCGCCTTCTGCTGGTGATACTGCTCGAGCACCGACTGCAGCCTGGGACCGGCATCGAACTGGTGAACAGGCAGCCGCATCAGCAGTTCGCCCTCGGTGCCGGTGAGCCGCAAGGCGTCATCGAGGCTCAGTTCTGGCTTGGAGCTGCAGAAGCGTTCGGCATTCTTGAGGTCGTTGGGCCGTAGCTCGATCCAGGCCCCTTTGTGACGGACCAAGGGGCTGCGCTTGCCGCTCAGCCGTTCCAGTTCCCGCAGGGTCAGCGTGACCCCACCGATCATCAGATCCCAGCTCCATTCAAGGCTTTCGCCAAGGGTGAAGCCGCTGGAGCGTTCCGGTAGCTCCGCTTTGATCGCCAGGCCCAGCCTGCTGGCGAGTCCTCCCGAGAGACTGGAAGGAAGTTCGACCCCAACGCCGGCATCTCGAAGTTGCCGGGTCGCCGTTCGCACCAGCACAAAGGCTTCGGCCGGCGTGAGTTGCATCGTTTCCGGGGTTGCGCTCTCCAGGCCCCGTTCAATCGCCGGGAAAACGCTCAGGGCACGGCCCATTCCTTCGAGCAGAACTTCACCGGGCTGTTCCACCCGGATCTCGCCAAGTTGCAAGGCATCAGCACCGGCCGCCCATGCGGCTGCTGCCGGCAGCATCAGGCTGGGATCCGCCTCCGCTTGAAGCCCGAAGCGCAGCTCCCAAAGCTCCTCTCCCTCAGGTGGGGTATTAAGGGTCAGGCAGGTGCGGGCCGCCGCGAAGTCGCCGGCGATTCCTTCACGCCAGTGGTGGCTGGCGGCGGCGAGGCGCTCGGCGTCTTCGTCACCGATTTCGATCACTCCGGTCTCCGATCCCAGTGCGTCCTGCCAGAGCTTCAGCAGCGGGTCCAGTCCTTCCCCAGACGGTTGAAAGTCCTTGCGCAGCTGAGCGTCGACCAGGTCTTCAAGCAGAGCGGCAACCCGAAGCCGTCCGCTGCGGGGACGGCAGCTGGCCACGGGGTTGGCAGCCCGCATCGCCTCCGGTCGTAGCCGGGTTGTGCGGTTGCTGCGTCGACCCAGCGGTTCGCGCCAAGGCAGAGCACAGGTTGCCACCAGCGGCAGGCTCGCGGCGAGGTCCTCCAGACGGCGCCGGTCTTCCTCACGGTTGAGCAGAGGCATCCAGCGGGCCCGATGCGGGTAACCCTCTCCCTTGCTCAATTCCATCTGGGGGATCCAGCGCCCCCGCGCCACCAGACTCAGGGCCCAGCGCTGCAGGTGACTCCACCACCGCAGTTCATCGGCGAGGTCGGTATTGCGGCCGGATAACGGCAGGCGGCTCAGCCAGTCGGTGGAGCCGGCGGGATCCACCGCCAGGCCTTCCACCTGCCAAGGCCACCACTCCGTTTGTTTCGGGACCGGTTCGCCAGCCTGCATCGGCAGTCCGGTCCAGGCGGGTGGTTCCGGTGCGGGTTCGGCGGTTTTACTGCGACTTTTGCGTGGCTTCACCGTGCGGCTCGGCAGGGTGAGGCACGCGGTGGCATCAATGCAGCTGCCTGGGAGAAGATCGCGTTCGTTTAGCCAGGCGCGCAGGTCGTTGTGGCTGAGTGTGAAGGGGTGCAGGGCCGGTGTCAGCCCTGGCCCTTCGGGCGTTGCGACCCGCCAGGTGTCAGCCCAAACGAGCAGTGCCGGTTGGCCGGAACTGCTTGGAGTGCGGATGGCGGGAAGCCAGGTGGCGTGCAGCAGGCTCATGGCCGCGACGCGGGCAGGAAGCGAAGAGTGCCGTGGAGCAGGACTGCGCTACCGATCAACGGAAGCCAAGCCTGGATGAGCTCCAATACAACCAATCCAAGAGCCTCAAGCGTCCCGTTGTCAAGTGATATGGGAAGAGCAAGGCTGCGGATTCCGCACACTGCGCCCACCAGACCAGCCTGCAAATGGGCGTCATCGGGGTCCACTCGTTGGAGATGGAAGGCCAGCAATCCATAGAAAAGGCCACAACCGCCGGAGCGCACCGCTATTTCGAGCCCCCAGGGAAGGCTGAGAAGGCCTGCCGAAATTCCTGCCAGCAGTGCCCAGCCAATCGACTGCAGTCTCAAACGCGCCCGGGACTCGGTGTCGCTGGGTGGAACGACCACGGTTGCCGGCGGTTCAGGGGCGATCATGGCTTGTGGGTCCTCCTTCCTTTCCATGGCCGCCGCCGCATCGTCGCCATCTGCAGCGTCCGCACCCCGCAGTGGTGAGGAAATCCGTGAAGCCTTTCTGCGCTTCTATGCCGACCGCGGCCATCAGCGCATGCCCAGTGCCTCGTTGATTCCCGAGGATCCGACGGTGCTGCTCACCATTGCCGGGATGCTGCCGTTCAAGCCGGTGTTCCTCGGCCAGCAGGCGCGGCCAGCCCCTCGGGCCACGAGTTCGCAGAAGTGCATCCGCACCAACGACATTGAAAACGTAGGCCGCACGGCGAGGCACCACACGTTTTTTGAGATGCTCGGCAACTTCTCTTTTGGCGACTACTTCAAGGAGCAGGCGATTCAGTGGGCGTGGGAACTGAGCACCGAGGTCTATGGCATCGATCCCAGGAATTTGGTGGTGAGCGTTTTCCGAGAGGACGATGAGGCCGAGCAGATCTGGCGCGACGTGGTGGGGGTGAATCCCAAGCGGATCATCCGCATGGATGAGGCGGATAACTTCTGGGCCTCTGGCCCAACGGGACCCTGTGGTCCCTGCTCGGAGATCTATTACGACTTCAAACCCCAGTTGGGCGATGACGGCATCGATCTGGAGGACGACGATCGCTTCATCGAGTTCTACAACCTGGTGTTCATGCAGTACAACCGCGACGCTGAGGGCACCCTCACGCCGCTGGCGAACCGCAACATCGACACCGGCATGGGTCTGGAGCGAATGGCTCAGATCCTGCAGAAGGTTCCCAATAACTACGAAACAGATCTGATTTTTCCGCTGATCAAGGCAGCTGCAGATTTGGCGGGGGTCGACTATCACCAGCTCGATAACAAGGGAAAGACGTCGCTGAAGGTGATCGGCGATCACAGCCGCGCCGTCACTCAGTTGATCTGCGATGGCGTCACCGCCAGCAATCTGGGCCGTGGTTACATCCTGCGGCGATTGCTGCGCCGCGTTGTGCGCCATGGCCGGCTTCTGGGGATCAACAAGCCGTTTTTGGTCACCATGGGGCAGGCTGCGATCGAACTGCTTCAGGGAGCACATCCCGGAGTTGTTGAACGCCGGGATGTGATTGTCGCGGAACTGCAGCGGGAGGAAGCACGGTTCCTGGAAACCCTTGAGCGCGGTGAAAAGCTGCTGGCGGAGGTGCTGGAGTCGAAGCCGAAACAGATCAGCGGTGTTCAAGCCTTTGAGCTTTACGACACCTATGGATTTCCATTGGAGCTCACTCAGGAGATTGCTGAGGAGCAGGGACTCACGGTGGATCTCGCCGGTTTTGAGACGGCCATGGAGCAGCAGCGTCAGCGGGCGAAAGCTGCGGCGGTGAGCATCGATCTCACGCTTCAGGACGCGATTGAACAGGTGGCGGCAGATCAGCAGGCCACGTCTTTCCGGGGGTATGACGCGCTTGAACAGCCCAGCTGTGTGCAGGCTTTGGTCGTGAACGGCGAGCCAGCCACCACTGCGTCGGCCGGGGATGCGGTTCAGATCCTGCTTGACATCACCCCCTTCTATGGCGAGGGCGGTGGTCAAGTGGGCGATCGCGGTGTGCTCTCTGGCGACGACTTGATCGTCACGATCGTGTCCGTCAGCCGCAGTCGTGATGTGTTTGTGCATGCCGGTCGGATCGAGCGGGGCCGACTGGCGTTGGGTGACACCGTCACAGCTCGGGTTGATCCCGCGTGCCGTCGCCGCGCTCAGGCCAACCACACGGCGACTCACCTGCTGCAGGCTGCCCTGAAACAGGTGGTGGATCCGGGGATCGGCCAGGCGGGGTCATTGGTGGACTTTGATCGTTTGCGTTTTGATTTCCACTGCCCAAAGGCGGTGACTGCGGACCAGTTGGTGCAGATCGAGGCACTGATCAATGGTTGGATTGCTGCAGCCCATGGGCTTGAGGTGCAGGAGATGGCGATCGACCAGGCCAAGGCGGCTGGTGCCGTTGCGATGTTTGGCGAGAAGTACGCCGATGTGGTGCGTGTTGTGGATGTACCAGGCGTGTCGATGGAGCTCTGTGGTGGCACACACGTGGCCAATACCGCCGAAATCGGACTGTTCAAAATCGTTGCCGAAAGTGGTGTAGCCGCAGGCATACGCAGAATTGAAGCGGTGGCGGGTGCTTCGGTGCTGGCCTATCTGAATGAACGCGATGCGGTGGTCAAGCAGCTGGGAGATCGCTTCAAGGCGCAGCCAGCGGAGATTGTGGATCGTGTTGTGGCGTTGCAGGAGGAGTTAAAGGCCACCGGCAAGGCATTGGCCGCGGCGCAGTCGGAACTGGCGGTGGCCAAGGCTGGAGCTTTGGCGTCGAAAGCTCAGGCTGTTGGAGATTTCCAGCTGCTGGTGGAGCGGCTCGACGGCGTGGATGGTGCCGGCATGCAGGGTGCGGCTCAGAGCCTGATGGGTCAGCTGGGGGATGCCGCCGCTGTGGTGATGGGAGGGCTGCCGGACCCAGCTCAGCAGGGCAAGGTGATTCTGGTGGCGGCGTTCGGCAAGAACGTGATTGCCGCCAAATTGCAGGCAGGGAAGTTCATCGGTGGCATCGCCAAGCTCTGTGGCGGCGGTGGCGGGGGCCGCCCGAATCTGGCCCAGGCCGGCGGGCGTGATGGAGCTTCGCTTGATGGGGCCCTCGATCAGGCTCGAACGCAGCTCCATGCAGCCCTTGAGCGGACTAAATGATCTGGGGTGGAGGCGTATGGCGATCAACTTGCCTCCAGGACTTTGCTCTGCCCCTGTTTGTAAACCTCGAGTACATGGTTGGGAATGAGCTCGCGTTCTGCTTTTCCGGATAGGAGATAGTCAAGAATCGCTTCACCACTCTGCGGATTGGTGGCGCAAGGAATTTGATAAACATCGCAGAGGCGTCCAAGGGCCTCGATGTCGGCATGGTGTGGGTGGGCTGAGAGGGGATCTCGAAAAAAGATCACCCCACAAATGTTGTTGGTTGAAATCATTGTTCCCACCGCTTGATCACCTCCGAGAGGGCCGGAGGCAACTTTTCGAGAGAGCACAAGGCCTGTTTTCATGAATAACAAGCTGCTTGTCGTCCCTGTTGCAATCAGAGGGAACTGCTCGAGTTTTAGGCTCTGCATGCTGCAAAATTCCATCAAGCTGCTCTTCATATTGTTGTGGGCGATTAGGGCGAGTTATTTTTTTGATCGACAAAACTTTTTCCGGCTATCTGCTCCCCGCGAACCTTGCTTACCGTTTTGAAGAATTCCTGAAACTTCAGTGCAAGTGTTTAATTTTCTTTCAGGAATTTGTGGAAATTGTGAGTACTAAGTTTAGCGGTAACACTATCCTCTAGAGCCTACACATTGACATCATGGGTGCTTCTGTCTGAGAAAAGGCTGTCTCCAGCATAGTCGCCCTTATTGTGGAGGGCGATCTGTCGGTCGTCGTCAAGAGATTGAGCCAGTCCGCTCAAGATGAACACAAGGCTGTCTGCAGGTGTTCCTTTTGCTGATCAGGTTGTCTGCTTGCTTAAACGTCTCAATCGTCATCCAATGGCACAGGGCCTCGATTTCATTGCCGCTGAATGAATATTTCAGGTTGCCTTCGCTTTGAAGGGTTTTGACCAGGGTGTCGTGATCCATTATTGCGCTGAATGTTGTGTCAGTTTAATCGTGCTTCCAGTTCAAGCATTCGTCTGTTTTGATTGTGTCCCCTTTAAGTTTGGGACAAATCCTTTTGCTCCTGAGTTCCAGGTTTCGTGGTTTTGATATTGATAGGACCATCTTCATGCCCTCCAAAAGCTGGAGACTTGGCTTCGCCCCCTAACAAGATGGTTGAACTCCCCGCCAGACAGGCCACGATGGAGATTCGCTCCGGCGCTTAGGTATGCAGACCGCCCTCGTTCCCATCGACCAGCCGGTTGATTTGTTGATCATGCTGATCCTCGGGCACTTTTTGGGTGATTATCCGCTCCAGGGCGACAAGATGGCGGTTGAGAAATGTCCTGGGAAAGACGTCACCTTGAGCTGGAAGTGGTGGCTCACAGCCCATGCCGGCACCCATGGATTCATCGTTGCGCTGCTCACTGGCATTCCCGCCCTTGGCCTTGCCGAAATGCTCGCTCACTTTTTGATTGATTTCGGCAAATGCCGTTTGGGTTATAAGTTGATTGTTGATCAGGCATTGCACTGGGCTTGCAAAATAGTCTGGGTTTACATGATTGTGATTCGTTGAAGCGGAGTTCGAGTTAACAATCAACGCTTTCCATGACGATCTTCTTCTTATCGGTTCTCTTACTGCTCACCGTCGTGTTGGGCCGTTTGCGCCAGCTGAGGACATGGCGATTCAGTCGCTTGATCCCAAGCATGACGTTCTTCCGCGTGGCTTTGGCTGCTGCGGTGATGAGTCGGGTCCTGATTGGCTTTGGTTTGCAGGGGGAGCTTGTTGATTGGATCGCAGTCAT
>QCTY01000028.1:0-18026 GCA_003208975.1 Synechococcus sp. AG-676-F02 | reverse complement strand
GTTCCGAAACTCGGTGTTCCCAGTCTTGACACCCCTGGCGGTGGATCCAGCCCATCCCTTCCCGTTTGTTAGCAACTTGAGCATGAACGTGGCGGCTGTGATCCGTGATCCCGAAACAGATCAACGCCAGTTCGCCCGGTTGAAGGTTCCCCAGAAGAACCTCCCCCGGTTCATGGCCATCCCCATGGAGCTGAGCGATCACGACCCAGCCCCCATCCACAGCGCCATTCCGTTGGAGCAGATGATTGCTTACAACCTCTCCTTGCTCTTTCCAGGAATGAGCGTGGAGGGGCATTACGTCTTCCGCGTCACCCGTGATGCTGATCTCGAGCTACGGGATCTGGAAGCAGACGATCTGATGCTGGCGCTGGAAAAAGGCCTGCGCAAACGCAGGGTCGGCGGCGAAGTGGTGCGTCTGGAAGTACCCAACGAGATGCCGGACGACGTGGTGGAGATGTTGATGCAAGGACTCGCCGTTGAAGAGGAAGATCTCTACAAGATTGATGGGCTTCTGGGTCTCGACGATCTGTTCGGTCTGGCGGGGTTACCGCTACCGAAGTTGAAGAGCAAATCCCACAACGGACAGACCCCCGATCTTCTGGCGCGATCGCAACAGCACCTCATCGATGAAGGGGCTGTCAATCCGGAGGAATTTGACGACATCTTTTCGTTGATGCGTCAACAGGACATCCTGTTGCATCACCCCTATGACCTGTTCTCCACCACCGTGGAGGAATTCATCAATCAGGCGGCAGATGATCCCCAGGTGATGGGGATCAAGATGACCCTGTACCGGACATCGAAGGATTCGCCGATCATTGCAGCGCTCATCCGCGCCGCAGAAAACGGCAAACAGGTGATGGCCCTGGTGGAGCTCAAAGCCCGGTTTGACGAAGACAACAACATCCAGTGGGCGAGGCAACTTGAGCGCTCAGGCGTACATGTGGTGTATGGAGTACTCGGCCTGAAAACCCACACCAAAATTGTGCTGGTGGTGCGCCGAGAACAGGACCAAGTGCGCAGCTACGTGCACATCGGCACCGGCAACTACAACTCGAAAACATCCAAGCTCTACACCGACCTCGGACTACTTTCCACCCGCCCCGAGCTGGGGCAGGACCTGGTGGAATTGTTCAATTACCTGACGGGATTTTCAAAGCAGCAGAGTTTCCGCAAACTGCTGGTAGCACCCGTCACTCTGCGGAAGGGCATGAAAGCCCTGATCCGCCGCGAAATCGACCATGCCCAGGAAGGCCGTCCTGGATTGATCCGAGCCAAGATGAATTCTCTGGTGGATCCCGAGATCATCAGCCTGCTCTATGAAGCGTCACAGGCAGGGATCCAGATTGAACTGATCATTCGCGGAATGTGCAGCCTGATTCCAGGCAAGGAAGGGCTGAGCGACAACATCCATGTGATCAGCATTATTGGCCAGTTTCTGGAACACTCACGCATCTTCTGGTTCAGCAACGGTGGATCGCCAGAGGTGTACATCGGCAGTGCTGACTGGATGACAAGGAATCTGGATCGACGCGTGGAAGCGGTGACGCCGGTTGAAGAGCCTGCCTTGCAAGAACAATTGGAACGACTGTTGTCGCTTTATCTCAATGACAATCGTGGAGCCTGGGACATGCACAGTGATGGCAGCTTCACCCAGCGCCAACCCAAAAATGACGAGCCCGAGAGGAACTCACAGATCGAATTGATCAAAGCATGGAGCCAGGGACTCACTAGCTTGTAATGCTTCATCATTAAAAATCATCTTGACCTGTCTCCTTCGATACAAGCAAAAACGTTGATTTCAGTGAATTTTCAACCGGAAAGGTAAAAATCCCGAGAGATCTCAACTGAACGAAGTTCAGCTGCTGAAAGTTTTCGGATTTGCGTCGTTCCTTCTCAACACTGAGTGCTAAGTTCAGCCCAAATTCATTCAGGAGACCAGGGTGATGGGGATCCCTCTGGAGTCTTCCGGCAAGGCTGAAAAGTCTTCCCGGAAGATACCTGCACTGCCGTCCACTGGACGTCGGTCAACAGCGAACCAAAGCAGACGTCTAGCCACTGATTCCATTGGCTTTTATCTGAGCAGTATTGGACGCATTCCACTGCTGACTGCAGCCGAAGAAATCGAACTTGCACATCATGTGCAAGCGATGAAACAGCTACAGGATGTTCCGGAGGGGGATCTCACCTCCCGCCAGCGGCACAAGATCCGCATGGGCAAACGTGCTCGCGACCGCATGATGGCCGCCAACCTGCGCCTGGTAGTGAGCGTCGCCAAGAAATATCAGAACCAGGGGCTGGAACTGCTGGACCTGGTTCAGGAGGGTGCGATCGGATTGGAACGCGCCGTCGACAAGTTCGACCCGGCAATGGGCTACAAGTTCTCGACGTATGCCTACTGGTGGATCCGTCAGGGCATGACCCGGGCGATCGACAACAGCGCCCGCACGATTCGCCTGCCGATCCACGTCAGCGAAAAGCTCTCCAAGATGCGCCGCATCTCCCGGGAGCTCTCCCACCGTTTTGGCCGTCAGCCCAACCGGCTGGAGCTGGCCAGTGCCATGGGGATTGAACCCCGTGATCTAGAAGACCTGATCTCTCAGAGCGCCCCATGCGCCTCCCTCGATGCCCACGCCCGAGGCGAGGAGGATCGCAGCACTCTTGGTGAACTGATTCCTGACCCCAACGGCGAAGAGCCGATGGAAGGCATGGACCGCAGCATTCAGAAGGAGCACCTGGGCGGCTGGCTCTCACAACTGAACGAGCGGGAACAGAAGATCCTCAAGCTGCGCTTTGGCCTCGGTGGTGAAGAGCCTCTGACGCTGGCGGAAATCGGTCGTCAGATCAATGTCTCCCGCGAACGGGTCCGACAACTCGAATCCAAAGCGATTCTCAAGCTGCGGGCCATGACCAACCACCAACAGGCGGCCTGATCACTCTGACCTCAAGCAGTGGCATCCTGACGATCACCGCATGGATGGTGATCGTTCTTGCTGTTGCGCTTTTGGTACGTCGTCAATGGCCCAACCAGCGCGAGCTCAGCAGAAAGATTGTGCACATCAGCACAGGTGCTGTGATTCCCATGGCCTGGTGGTTCGCCATCCCCGCCCCAATCGCGATTCCCTTTGCTGGCGTCGTCACCTTGGCAACGGCAATCAACCAGCGTTGGCGTCTGATCCCCGCCGTTGAAGATGTTGATCGCAACAGCTACGGAACAACCGCTTACGGCCTGTCGATCACTGCGCTGCTGATGCTCTTCTGGCCGAGTCGACCAGATGCTGTCTGCGCTGGCGTGCTGGTCATGGCCTGCGGTGATGGTCTGGCCGGATTAATCGGTCGTGCCGTGACGTCACCGCGTTGGTCCGTTGCCGGCCAAACGAAATCTCTGGCCGGAACCACCACCATGCTGATGGTTTCCTTCAGCGTGCTTCTGGTATTGAGTATCACCGGCGGCTCTGGTGCCAACTGGACAGTTGCCCTGCTGTTGTCAATAGTGGCCACTGGGCTGGAACAACTCAGCCCTGCCGGAATCGACAACCTCAGCGTTCCCCTGGTTGTGGGTTATCTCTGGGCAGCAACGCTGAGCTGACGCGAAACATCGTCTCCCCGTGTTGATGGCAAAGTTGAGACTGATCAGCGCGTTGAATCCAGCAGACCATCAGGCTGCTTTCAAGTGGCAATCAGGCTGGAACGGCCGTTTGAAGTTCGCCCACCGCGGACGCCAGATCCAGCAACAGCTGTTCCGTGGCCTCAAAGCTGATGCAGGCATCGGTGATGCTCTGGCCGTAGGTGAGCTGTGAAAGATCAGCAGTCAATTTCTGATTGCCTTCCACCAAATGGCTTTCAATCATCACGCCCATCACGTGCTGCGATCCTGCCCTGAGCTGGTCGGCAACGGAGGCTAAAACGTCGGACTGACGGCGGTAGTCCTTGTTGGAATTGGCATGGCTGCAATCCACCATCAGTCGTTCTTTTAATCCGGCCTTGCTCAACTCAGACGACGCGGCCTGAACAGCCTCCAAGTGATAGTTGCTGCCACCGTTTCCGCCGCGCAGCACCAGATGACCGTCGGGGTTTCCCGTCGTACTCACGATCGAGGCCTGGCCCTCCCGGTTAATGCCAAGAAAATGATGGGGCCTGGCGGACGCCTGCATGGCATTGATGGCGATACTGGCGCTGCCATCCGTACCGTTTTTGTAGCCAACCGGCATCGACAAGCCCGACGCCATCTCACGGTGCGTCTGGCTTTCCGTGGTCCTGGCGCCGATTGCGGCCCAGCTGATCAGATCAGCGATGTACTGGGGCACCACGGGATCCAATAGTTCCGTAGCCGTCGGCATGCCCTCGCGTGCAAGATCCAAAAGCAATCCGCGGGCACGACGCAATCCGGTATTGATGTCGTAGGAACCATCCAGATGGGGGTCGTTGATCATCCCTTTCCAGCCCACAGTTGTGCGCGGCTTCTCGAAATACACCCGCATCACCACCTCCAGCTGATCCTTCAGCCGCTCCCGGATCGGAGCCAGGCGCTGGGCGTACTCGCGCGCAGCCATCTCGTCGTGAACGGAGCAGGGGCCCACCACCACCAGCAGGCGCAGATCGTCACCCCGCAAAATCGACTGAATCCGCCGACGCGCTGAAGCCACCGTCTCGGTTGACGCGGCGTCGATCGGCAGGTCGCGATGCAGAAGCGCAGGTGCCACGAGCGGACGCGTTTCCACCACATGCAGATCCGAGGTGGCGGCCATGACCAAAGCGCTGAATCAAGCCAAGGCTACGCACTTTGCCCATAAGCAACAGAGGCGGTCCGGAAGAATGGTGTGAAGCCCCGCACCTACATCCCATGCTGAGCGCTTACCGCAAGTTGGCCGCAGAGCGGGAAGCCCAGGGCGTTCCTGCTCTGGCTCTGACTGCTGAGCAGACGCAGGGGCTCACCGAACTGCTGCAAAACCCACCATCCGGTGAGGACGAAGCCCTGCTCCATCTGCTGAGTGAGCGCATCCCACCGGGCGTGGACGAAGCGGCCTACGTCAAAGCCACCTGGCTCAGCGCAGTTGCGCAAGGCAATGTCAGCAGCCCCCTGGTGTCACCACTGGACGCCACCCGACTTCTGGGAACCATGGTGGGCGGTTACAACGTGGCCGCTCTGATCGAGCTGTTGAAACACAGCAACACCGAACTGGCGGCCTGTGCTGCCGCCGGCCTCAGCCGCATCCTGCTCGTCTACGACGCCTTCAATGAAGTGATGGAGCTGGCGGACAGCAACCGCTTCGCCAAGCAGGTGGTGGACAGCTGGGCCGCCGCCGAATGGTTCACTTCCAAACCGAAACTGGCCGAGAGCATCACCGTGACGGTGTTTAAGGTTGAAGGCGAAACCAACACCGACGACCTCTCCCCCGCTACCCACGCCACAACGCGGCCGGACATTCCCATGCACGCCCTGGCCATGCTGGAAACCCGCGATCCAGAAGGCCTTCAAACAATCGAGACCCTGAAGAAGAACGGGCATCCCGTGGCCTACGTGGGTGATGTTGTGGGAACGGGCAGTTCCCGCAAAAGCGCGATCAATTCCGTGCTTTGGCACACGGGGGATGACATTCCCTTCGTTCCCAACAAACGGGCCGGCGGTGTGATCCTTGGCGGCAAGATCGCTCCGATCTTTTTCAACACCGCGGAAGACTCCGGCGCACTGCCGATCGAATGCGATATCACGATCCTGAATACCGGAGATGTCATCACCATCCGTCCCTATGACGGAACGATCGAACGGGATGGCACGGTGGTGAGCCGCTTTGAGCTCAATCCCAGCACCATCCGCGATGAGGTGCGTGCCGGTGGCCGCATCCCACTGATGATCGGTCGGGCTCTGACCGACAAGGTGCGGGCAAAGCTCGGACTGCCTCCGTCGGATCTGTTCATCCGACCCTCCGCACCGGAAGACACAGGCAAGGGGTTCACCCTGGCCCAGAAGATGGTCGGCAAAGCCTGCGGCCTGGAAGGCGTTCATCCGGGCACCAGCTGCGAACCGCTGATGACCACCGTCGGGTCCCAGGACACCACGGGACCGATGACCCGGGACGAGATGAAGGAACTGGCCTGCCTCGGGTTCTCATCCGACCTCGTGATGCAGAGCTTCTGCCACACCGCGGCCTACCCCAAGCCCGTTGATCTGCAGACCCAGAAGGACCTTCCCGATTTCTTCGCGCAACGGGGCGGAGTGGCCTTGCGCCCCGGAGACGGAATCATCCACAGCTGGCTCAACCGCATGCTGCTGCCCGACACGGTGGGCACCGGCGGAGACAGCCATACCCGCTTCCCACTGGGCATCTCCTTCCCCGCTGGATCTGGCCTCGTGGCCTTCGCCGCGGCCATCGGCGCCATGCCGTTGGACATGCCCGAGTCGGTGCTGGTGCGCTTCAGCGGCTCTCTGCAGCCGGGAGTCACCCTTCGCGATGTCGTCAATGCCATTCCCTGGATCGCGATTCAGCGAGGCCTGCTGACCGTTGAAAAAGCCAACAAAAAAAATCTGTTCAACGGCCGGATCATGGAGATCGAAGGGCTCCCCAACCTGAAGCTCGAACAGGCCTTTGAACTCACGGATGCCAGTGCTGAACGCTCCTGCGCAGGCTGTGCGATCAAGCTCTCCGAAGAAACGGTCAGCGAATACCTGCGCAGCAACGTGGCCCTGCTGAAAAACATGATCGCCCGGGGGTACAGCGATGCCCGCACCCTGGCTCGCAGGATCAAGGAAATGGAAACCTGGCTGGCCAACCCGCAGCTGCTTGCTGCTGACGCTGATGCTGACTACGCCGAAGTGCTCGACATCAACCTCGACGAGCTCACCGAACCAGTGGTGGCCTGCCCGAACGATCCAGACAACGTGAAGCTGCTCAGCGAAGTGGCTGGGAATCCGGTTCAGGAGGTCTTCATCGGATCCTGCATGACCAACATCGGCCACTACCGCGCTGCTGCAAAGGTGCTGGAAGGCGCCGGCCAGAACGAAGCGCGACTCTGGGTCTGCCCACCAACCCGAATGGATGAGGAGACGCTGAAGGCTGAGGGCTACTACGCCACCTTTGAAGCAGCAGGATCTCGAATGGAGATGCCCGGCTGCTCACTGTGCATGGGCAACCAGGCCAGGGTGGAGGACGACACCACGGTGTTCTCCACCAGTACCCGCAACTTCAACAACCGGCTTGGGAAGGGTGCTCAGGTGTACCTGGGAAGCGCCGAACTGGCGGCCGTCTGCGCCCAGCTGGGCCGCATCCCAACCCCAGACGAATATCGAAGCATCGCGGCCGAAAAAATCGACCCACTCTCCGATCAGCTCTATCGCTACCTGAACTTCGACCAGATCGACGGCTTTGAGGACCAGGGCCGGGTCGTCAGCAGCACCGATGAAGCTGCCGTTCTAGCCCAGGCCTAATCCAAACGGTCTGTGCCCTCCTTAAGCGAACCAAAAAAACGCCGCCACCTTCTCGGCTCCAGCCGCAGCATCCGCCGAATGCTGGAACGCCGCTGGCTCGTTGTGGTGCTGGCACTGTCACTCACCGGTCTCGGGGCGGCCATTGCAGGCCTGCTGTTCACCAGTGGCATCAACCTGCTGGGGGATTGGCGGCTCGCCCTGCTGGATGAAATGCCGGCCTGGGTGGTGCTGCCGGCCCTCGGCGGCTTCGGCGGGATGCTGTCGGCCTGGCTGGTGACCCGTTTGTCACCGGCAGCCGGTGGCGCCGGCATCACTCACATCATGGGCTTTCTCCGGCACCGACCGGTGCCGATGGGTTTACGGGTGGGGCTGGTGAAGCTGGTCGCCGGGATCATCGCCATCGGCTGTGGTTTTCCGCTTGGACCTGAGGGACCGGCGGTACAGATGGGGGGGTCAGTGGCCTGGAAGATGTCGCGCTGGTTGAAAGCACCAGTGGCGTTCCGCCGCGTGATCGTCGCCGCTGGCGGTGGTGCCGGCATCGCGGCTGTGTTCAGTGCACCCATCGGTGGCTTCATCTATGCGATCGAGGAACTGCTCCATTCAGCCCGGCCAGTGGTGCTGCTGCTGGTGCTGATCACCACGTTCTCCGCCGACACCTGGGCCGATGTGATGGGTGGAGGCGGTCTCAGCAGCACCATCGGCTTCCAGCTGGAGAGGGAGTACACCCCACTGGTTCGCTTCCTTCCGATCGACCTGATTTACCTGATCGCCCTGGGAGTGGTGGTGGGTGTGCTGGCGGAGCTCTACACCCGATACGTGCTCACCATGCAGCGCCAGGGCAGCCGTTGGTTCGGTGACCGACTCATCCTGCGGATGACCCTCAGTGGCGTCGTGCTGGGGTGCGTCTACGCCGCGCTGCCGGACACCTTCCACAACCCCAGTGAACTCAAACATCTCATCGGAGCCGGCGAAGCCGACATCAGCCTGGCGCTGTCAAGCTTTGTGGTGTTGTTTTTCTGCACAGGCCTGGCGGCTGGATCAGGGGCACCCGGTGGACTGTTCATGCCAATGCTGACGCTGGGAGGCGCCATGGGCCTGGCCTGCGGCGCTGGTGTCGAAGCCCTCACGGGCCATGTGCCCACCACCTATGTCTTTGCAGGCATGGGAGCTTTCGTGGCCGGCTGCTCACGCACGCCAATTTCAGCGATGTTTCTGGCCTTCGCCCTCACCAAGGATCTGTTGATCCTCAAACCAATCCTGGTGGCCTGCCTGACGAGCTTCGTGGTGGCAAGGCTCTTTCACCCCCATTCGATCTACGAACGTCAGATGGGGATGGAACTGGATTCAGAGGAGCGAATGGAAAAACAACTCAACCGTCACCGCCGGCCGTTCAACCCGCCGACTCCCCCACAGTCCTCCGCAGGAGACGTCAGCTGAATCAGGAAACGCTGCTGTTCGATCCGGCTCAGCCGGACAGCGATGCTCTCAAGGCCGTACTGGCCTTTCCCAGCACGTATTCCGTTGGCATTACCAGCCTGGGCTATCAGATCGTGTGGGCGACCCTGGCCCAGCGCAGCGATGTGGACGTGCGCCGGTTGTTCACTGACCAGGGAGATCCGTTGCCACGACGCTGCGATCTGTTCGGACTCTCACTGAGCTGGGAGCTGGATGGACCTGTTCTTCCTGAGCTGCTGCAGAACCAGAACATTCCGATCTGGGCCGAAAACCGTGGCGATGACGATCCGATCGTGTTTGGTGGCGGACCGGTTCTCACCGCCAACCCTGAACCCTTGGCACCCTTCTTTGATGCTGTGTTGCTGGGCGACGGTGAACTGCTGCTCGGTGCCTTCATCGATGCCCTGCAGCAATGCCGCAATGCGCCACGACCCGAACGCCTCAGGCGACTGGCCATGGTGGAGGGGGTCTACGTGCCCAGCCTCTACATCCCCCGATATGACGCGACGGGGACGCTGATTGGTGTGGAACCGATGGATTCAGACGTCCCTCCCCTGGTGGAAAAGCAAACCTGGCGAGGGAACACCCTCAGCCATTCCACAGTGGTCACGCCGGACGCAGCCTGGCCAGATATCCACATGGTGGAGGTGGTGCGCAGCTGTCCAGAACTGTGCCGCTTTTGCCTGGCGAGCTATCTCACCTTGCCGTTCCGTACCTCCTCCCTCGACGACGGCTTGATTCCAGCCGTGGAAAAAGGCCTGAAGGCCACCCGGCGTCTGGGCCTGCTCGGAGCCTCGGTGACCCAGCACCCCCAGTTCAGTGATCTGCTGCAGTGGCTGGATCAGGATCGTTTTGATGACACCCGCGTGAGTGTCAGCTCGGTGCGCGCCGCAACCGTGACGCCCGAACTGGGAAGGATTCTTGCCAAACGCGGCAGCAGGTCACTCACGATCGCGATCGAAAGCGGCAGTGAACGAATGCGGGAGGTGGTGAACAAGAAACTCACCACCGAGGCAATCCATGAGGCAGCACGCCATGCCAAACAAGGCGGCCTCTCAGGGCTCAAGCTCTACGGAATGGTCGGCCTGCCGACGGAAACCGATGCAGATGTGGAAGCCACCGCCGACCTACTCCTGACATTGAAAAAAGGGACACCTGGCCTCCGCTTCACCCTCGGAGTCAGCACCTTCGTTCCCAAGGCTCAGACACCGTTTCAATGGCAAGGGGTGAGGCCTGAGGCCGAAAAACGACTGAAGCGACTGGCCAAACGTCTTAAACCCAAGGGCATCGACTTCCGACCCGAAAGCTATGGCTGGAGTGTGATCCAGGCGCTGCTGTCGCGCAGCGACCGACGACTTGCACCGGTGATCGCTGCCGTCGGAGAAGGCCGCGAAAGCATGGGAGGTTGGAAAAAGGTGTACCGCGCAGCTCTCAACGGAGAACTGGAGCCAATGCCGGGGCCCGAGCTTCCACATCCACCACCATGGGCAGAGGTGACCCAGGAGTCATGGAACGGCACACGCACACTGCCGTGGTGCCACCTCAGGGGCCCGTTGAAACCAGAACGTCTGCGGGATCACCACGATCAGGCTCTGGCGCTGGCTGGGGATGCCGAATAAAGGCGCAAAGTCCGGCCAGTAGAATCCAACCGAGCAGATTCAACCGAGCATCAAAGAAGGGCAGATCGGTGATATGCATCGCCAACAGCACCAACGCTGAGGTCCACCACGCCCTTTCCAGAGGGGCACGCTGCAGGATGCCACGCCGAAGCGCCAGCACCAACAGGGCCATCACGGTGCCAGTTATCAGTAGCGCCACCGGCACGCCATGGCTGATCGCGAGCTCCAGCGGCAGGTTGTGGGAGTGCCCATGCCAACGCTTGGCGGCATAGATCGGATACATCACGCTGAAGGCCGCCGAACCCCAGCCCAACCAGGGCCTTGCAGCCACCAACTGGATGGCATAAGTCCACTGCCCCAGCCGGGTGTGCTTCCAAGGCGTCCCCCCTTCGCGCTGCAGCAATCGCTCCAGGATCGAATCCGGCAGCAGAGCCATCGCACCCTGGCGAAGGCCAGGGGGAATGCCTGGGAGCACAACCATCAGCAGCGGTGAGCTCACCAGCAGCATGAACGGCAGAAGCCAGATCCAGCGGGCTGGGCCGATCACCAGGGGCAAGGCCAGGGCAAGGCCACCCATGGCATTTCTCGACTGAGTCAGCAGCACCGCCGTGCTGGCTACCAGCGCCAGCGCAAGGGCAGCACCACGGCGCCGCCATCCATCGGGACGCAGCACAGCCGCAATCATCAAAGGCCAGATCACCCCCAGCCAGGCTCCGGCGACGTTGGCGTAATCAAACAAACCAGATAAACGCCCGATGGGCTTCCCACCGGGAGCAACAAACCAGACGACCGCTTCGCCCCCCAACTGCCATGGTCCCTCCCAACCGAGAAACATCTGGCCAAAACCGGTCAACAGCACCGGCAGCGTTCCGGCCACCAGCATCCAGGCTGCATCGCGTCGCTGACTCTCCGACATCAGATACGGCTGAAAGGCCCAGAACGCCCAGATCAATGGCAACCAGTTGCCTAGACCCGCCCAGGCCAAAGCGCCCGTGTGGGACTGCATCGCCCCAATCAGCATCAGCGCACCCGCCAGCAGGAGGGGCTGACACCAGCGATCGCGCCAGATCGGCACTGCCCTGTCTCGGCTGCCGCTGACTGCAGCCGCCAACAGACACAGCCCTCCCAACAGTGCACTGGAGGGCAACAGAAGCAGACCAATCCGAAACAGCCGCGCGCCGATCACGCAAACACCGCGGTGCGGCCCCGGTAAACCATCACCTGCCGGCGCAGATGCAAGCGCAGAGCTCGGGCCAGTGCCAGCCGTTCCGTATCACGGCCTTTTCGAATCAGATCCTCCACCTCATCGCGGTGACTGACATGCACCGTGGTCTGCTCAATGATCGGGCCGTCGTCGAGATCCTCGGTGACGTAGTGAGCAGTGGCGCCAATCAACTTCACGCCTCGTTCCCAGGCGCGGTGATAGGGCTGAGCACCTTTGAAAGCCGGCAGAAACGAATGGTGAATATTGATCACCTCAGGGAAGCGAGACAGAAAGTCTGAGCTCAGCACCTGCATGTATTTGGCCAGAACCGCCAGTTCAATCCGATGCTCAACCAAGAGATCAAGGATCTGCTGCTCGGCCTCCGGCTTGCGATCCCGCAACACCGGAACGTGCACAAACGGCACCTCGAACGCACGGCAGAGCCCTTCCAGCACAGGATGGTTGGCGATGACAAGCGGCACTTGCATCGGCAGCTCACCGCTTTGCACACGCAGGAGCAGATCCTGTAAACAGTGGCTCTGTTTGCTGGCCAAAATCGCCACCCGCGGCAGCTCATCCGAAAAACGCAGCTGGACCTGAGCGTTCAAGCGTTCCCCCAACGCTGTTACCGCATCTGCAATGGCGTGGCGTGGAATACCGAACCCCGTCAACTGCCATTCGATCCTGCTGAGGAACAAACCAGCCCCCACATCGGTGTGGTGATCGGCATGGCGGATGTTGCCGCCGTTGGCTGCCACCCAGCCCGCCAGCTCACTCACCAGCCCGGGCCGATCCGGACAGATCATCTGGAGGATGACCGTGGCCTCACTCACAACAAAGCTTTAAAAACAAATTCTCCCGCGTCCTGTGGGCTGGTTAAAGTCCCAGAACCTTTTTTTCGGATCATGCTGAAGGCCCTGCGCCGCCTCGCCGCGTTCTGCCTCTGCATCACCCTGAGCCTGGGTTTGATCACGCCTGCCGCCGTCAAAGCGGACGACGCGGCGGTTATTGCACGTCAGGCCGCGGCCTTTGAAGAGACGAAGAGCCGTCTCCCAGAACTGGCCCGCCTAGTGAGCATCGAAGACTGGACATTCACTCGGAACCTGATCCACGGGCCGATGCAGGAGGTGGGTCGCGAAATGCTCTACATCAACCAACGACTCGACAAATCCCAGCGCAAGGAGGCTGAATCCATCGCCCGGGACCTCAAGGCTGCACTGGCCAATCTTGATGAGGCTGCGCGTCTTCAAGACAGCTCCCGGCTGCAACGCTCCTACAGCGCTGTAGCCGCTGGTTTCGAGGCTTATTCAGAAGTGATCCCAGAAGTGATCCCGGACGAGGCCCTCAGCTGACCCGATCCGTCGCAATCGTTGGTGCCGGAGCTGTAGGCCTCGGCTCAGCATGGGAACTGGCCCTCAAGGGCTATTCCGTCACTCTTTTGGATCCTCGCTGGGATCAACCGGTACTGAGGCAGTCTTCAGAGTCTGAACTCAACGGCACCAGCGCATCCCTCGGCGTGTTGATGGGACATGTGTTCCGCCGCACAAGTGGTCGCGGCTGGCGTTTACGCCGCCGCAGCATGCAGCTATGGCCCCGATGGGTGAAGTCCCTGCAGGAATTCGAGACCTGCCTCACCCTGCAAACGGGGCTGCTCCAGATTGCTGCCGATCAAGACGCGGCGGCAAGGATGGGGGTCCTCGCCGAGCAACGCAAAGATCTGGGCCTGGAACTGAAGACGAGCGACCATGTCCGCACGATCTGGCCAACCGCACTGCACGGTGCACTGCACTCAAGGGCAGATGGTCGTGTCGACCCACTGCGGCTTCAAATCGCTTTGCGGCGAGCACTGCTCCAGGAGAGCGTTCAACCCGTGGCAACCCGTGTGGAGCAGCTGGAGCGCAACGGCTCCCGTTGGCGGCTGCATCACGCCAAAGGAGGCAGCACCTGCCACGACAGCGTGGTGATCTGCTCGGGGCTGAGCGCTGGAGCGCTGCTTGAGCCTCTTGGTCACCGCCTTCCGATCAGTCCAGTGCTCGGACAAGCCCTCACCCTTGAATTGAGGGAAGGTCCGACAACCTGGATGCATTGGCCGGCTGTGCTGGTCGATCAGAGCTTCAACCTGATCCCTGATGAACCGGGACGATTGCTGCTTGGAGCAACGGTGGAACCCGGAACCGAAGCTGCGGAAAATCCCCTGGCTCTGATGCGCTCTCTCAATGACAGCGCACCGGAATGGCTGCGCAGCGCCCGGGTGATCGAACATTGGAGTGGCTTGCGGGCCCGACCTGTGGATCGACCAGCACCCTTGCTGGACGTACTGGAACCAGGGCTGCTTGTGGCGAGTGGTCACTATCGCAATGGTGTTCTTCTTGCACCTGCCACGGCGGAGTGGATTTCAACTGCGCTCCAGGAGCCATGAAAAAGGGGCCCATTGGGGCCCCTTTGCAATCGCCATGAACTCAGCGGATCACTTGGTCTCCGTGAACTCCGCATCGATGACATCGTCAGCAGCATCACCATCTGAAGCAGCGTTGCCCGTTGCACCCGCGTCAGCTCCGGGGGCAGCGCCGCCAGCGGCAGCGCCGTCCTGCTGATAAACAGAAGCGCCCACCGTGTAGAGCTCCTGCTGGAGTTCCTCCAGCAACGACTTCATGGCGTCGTAATCCTCCTGATCAACAGCCTCCTTCAGCTTGATGCGCTTCTCCTCGACCTTGGCCTTGGCATCTGCCTCAACCTTGTCGCCCAGTTCACCCATCTGCTTTTCAGCCTGATAGACGAGGGTTTCAGCCTGATTCTTCAGGTCGATCTTTTCACGCTTTTCCTTGTCAGCGCTGGCATTGGACTCAGCGTCCTTAACCATCTTGTCGACCTCGGAATCCGAGAGCGTAGAGGCACCAGTGATGGAGATGGACTGCTCCTTGCCGCTGCCCTTGTCCTTGGCATTAACGCTGAGGATGCCGTTGGCATCAATATCGAACGTCACCTCGATCTGAGGCACACCGCGCGGGGCTGGAGGAATGCCGTCAAGACGGAAAGTTCCTAGCGACTTGTTGTCGGATGCCATCTCGCGCTCACCCTGGAGCACGTGGATCTCCACATTGGTCTGACCATCCACAGCGGTGGAATAGGTCTCGGTCTTCTTGGTGGGGACCGTGGTGTTGCGGGTGATCATCTTGGTCATCACACCACCGAGGGTCTCGACACCCAGGGACAGAGGTGTGACGTCCAGCAGCAGAATGTCCTTCACCTCACCGGCGAGGACACCGCCCTGAATGGCAGCACCAACGGCAACCACCTCATCGGGGTTGACGGTCTGGTTCGGGTCTTTACTGGTGGTCCGCTTCACCAGGTCCAGCACAGCCGGGATCCGGGTGGAACCACCCACCATCACGATCTCGTCCAGCTCACTGGCGGACAACTTGGCGTCCTTGAGGGCCTGCTCAACGGGCATGGCACAGCGATCAATCAGCTTGGAGGCCAGTTCCTCGAACTTGGCGCGGGTCAAGGTGAGATCCAGGTGTTTGGGACCCTCAGGCGTGGCCGTGATGAACGGCAGATTGATCTCGCTCTGAGTGGCATTGGAGAGCTCAACCTTGGCCTTCTCAGCGGCCTCAGTCAGACGCTGCAGAGCTTGCTTGTCCTGACGCAGATCGATGCCTTCGTTGGATTTGAAGGTCTCAGCCAGGTGATCCACGATCACCTTGTCGAAGTCATCACCACCCAGGTGGGTGTCACCGGCTGTGGAGAGCACCTCAAACACTCCGTCGCCCACCTCGAGCACGGACACGTCGAAGGTGCCACCCCCGAGGTCGAAAACAAGAATGCGCTCATTGCTTTTCTTGTCCAGGCCATAGGCCAGGGCAGCCGCCGTGGGCTCATTGATGATGCGCAGCACCTCGAGACCAGCGATCTTGCCGGCGTCCTTGGTGGCCTGACGCTGGGAATCGTTGAAATAGGCGGGAACGGTGATCACAGCCTGAGTGACGGTTTCACCGAGATATTTGCCGGCGTCTTCCGCAAGCTTGCGGAGAACCTGAGCGGAAACTTCTTCGGGAGCGAACTGTTTATCGAGAACCGGGCACTTCACCTTCACGTTTGAGCCGGCCTTCTCGACGCCGTAACTCACCTCCTTCGATTCCTCGTTGACCTCATCCACCCGGCGGCCAATGAAGCGCTTCACCGAATAAAAGGTGTTATCCGGATTCATAACCGCCTGGCGCTTGGCGATCTGACCAACCAGTTGATCCTGGTTCTTGGTGTAGGCCACGACGGAGGGCGTGGTGCGGAAACCCTCGGCGTTCGCGATGACGGTGGGCTTGCCACCCTCCATCACGGAAACGCAGCTGTTCGTGGTGCCAAGGTCAATGCCGACAACCTTGCCCATCTGTGCCCACCTCCTGAAAGTGTGAATTGAGTGAACTCATCTTCATCAGCCAACCCCGGCACAGGCGAGGTGGGGTTCCCGAACAGGCAGGCTGGAAGGGCAATCCAGGGATCCCATGATCAAAGGCAGCACAGGGCTTGTGGGTCTGCTGGGCAATCCGGTGAAGCACTCCCTCTCCCCGGTGATGCAGAACGCGGCCCTGGATGCCATGGGGCTTGATTGGCGCTATCTGGCCCTCCCCTGTAACGAGGCACAGCTCAAGGTCGTCCTGGAAGGGATGCACGCGGTGAACTGCCGCGGGCTCAATGTGACCATCCCCCACAAACAATCCGTCGCCAATCTCTGTGCACAACTGAGTCCACTGGCGGAGCGTCTTGGAGCGGTGAACACGTTGCTACCACTCTCCGAAGGTGGTTGGCAGGGAACCAATACGGATGTGGAGGGATTTCTTGCACCACTTGGGGAAAAGGAGCAATGGCAGGGAAAACAGGCGGTGGTGATCGGTTGTGGCGGCTCAGCACGGGCGGTGGTAGCTGGGCTGCAGACCCTTCAGCTGCGGATGGTTCATGTGATCGGACGCCGGGCGGAGGCATTGAACCGATTTGTGGCCGATCTTCAGCAGGGTGGTGCACCACTGCATGCAGTCATCGAGCAGGATCCAAGCCTCAGACAGGTGATTGAAGCCGCCGATCTGGTGGTGAACACCACCCCAGTTGGCATGGCACAGCATGGCGATCCTTCGGCGATGCCCCTGGGAAGAGAGCTTTGGGACGTTCTCCTGCCTCGGGCCATCCTTTACGACCTGATCTACACGCCGCGACCAACCGCCTGGCTCGAACAGGCCACCGATCGTGGCCACCGCTGCTTCGACGGGCTGGAGATGCTGGTGCAGCAGGGAGCCGCATCCCTGCGGCTTTGGAGCGGACAGCAAGACGTGCCGGTGCCGGCGATGCGACTGGCGGCTGAATCAGCCCTGAGCTCCTAGTTTCAGCTGAGTTTCGGAAGCCTTGTGGAGATTCCTCTTTGGCAGCGGTTGCTCGCTCCTCTTGTCTATCTGCTGCCTTGGAGCGATGCCATTCCCTTCGGACTGGGGCTGGATGGAGTCTTCAACCAGGTTCCGCTGCTTCGACTTCTGATCGTGCCCGCCGTCCCCTTCATCCAACTGAACCGAGGCGTTCCCTTCGGCGGCCTGCTGCTGTTCTTCGTGCTCTTTCTGGCCGTGGTGCGTAACCCGAAAGTGCCCTACTTCCTTCGCTTCAACACCCTGCAGGCATTAATGACGGACATTGTGATCATTGTGCTCAGCTTCGGTTTCAGAATCCTGCTTCAACCTCTTGCAAGCGGCAGCCTGCTGATAGGAACACTGTCCAGCACGATCGTCATCGCTGTGCTGGCAATCCTGGTCTTCGCCCTAGTGGAATGCCTTCGAGGCCGTGAACCGGATCTGCCGGGCATTAGTCAAACCGCGCGAATGCAGCTGTACTGAGTGAAGGGAAACTGTCGGGAGATAAGGTGACCAATCCGGCGCTCACCACGGTGAGCCTGAAGACCCTGTCGGTACCCATGACACACGATCCCTATTACGAGACCATGTACATCCTCCGTCCGGACATCCCGGAGGAGGAAGTGGAAAGCCATCTGCTCAAGTACCGCGACATGCTTGTGGAGACAGGCGCCGAGGTGCTCGACAACCAGATGCGCGGCAAGCGCCGTTTGGCCTATCCGATCAACAAGCACAAAGAAGGCATCTACGTGCAGCTGAGCCACAACGGCGACGGTCAGCAGGTGGCCGTGCTGGAGAAGGCCATGCGACTGAGCGAGGACGTGATCCGTTACCTGACGGTCAAGCAGGAAGGTCCTCTACCCGCCCCTCGTGTTGTGCCCGGCAGTGAACCCGCTCGGCAAGAAGAACCCGCACCCGCATCCTGAAGGCGGTTG
>QCTY01000027.1:0-18198 GCA_003208975.1 Synechococcus sp. AG-676-F02 | reverse complement strand
GCGCTGTGAGTGGACCAGTGCCGTCAAGGCAGTGGTGGCGATTCCCTCGATTCGCCTCAGCACCAGTGAAGCCCGACGCGCCATGCCCAAGGCCGTTCCGATCGGTGATGCAGTGGTGAACCTCGGCGCTCTCACACTTCTGCTGCAGGGCCTGCGCACCGGAAACGGCGATCTGATTTCCGACGGAATGCACGATCGTTTGCACGAGCCCTATCGCTGGCGCCTGATCAAGGCTGGTGATGCCGTCAAATCAGCAGCCCTTAAGGAGGGGGCCTGGGGCTGCGCCATCAGTGGAGCGGGCCCAAGCATCCTGGCGCTGTGCTCAGAAGACAAGGGTCAGGCCGTGAGCCGCGCGATGGTCAAAGCCTGGGAGGCCGCAGGCGTGGCCAGCCGGGCACCGGTGCTGAATCTGCAGACCTCGGGCAGCCATTGGCAGCCCGAGGACACTGAGTAGAACTACCCAAAGCCAGCAATCGGCCCTGTTAGATTTAATAAATATTTGAATGCAGGGAATGGACGCCGGGCTAGCGACGATCGCTGTGGCAACCACAACATTCCCTTGGCTGTCTCTGATCGTGCTCTTGCCGGCACTGGGAGCGCTGCTGATGCCTCTGCTTCCGGGCACAGATGACCAGCCATCGCCCTGGCCACGCAATTTCGCTCTGGCCGTTCTCTTGATCGACCTGGTGTTGATGATGGTGGTGTTCGCCACCGAATTCGACCCCTCGTTGTCGGGTCTTCAGCTGGTGGAACGGGTCAGCTGGGTGCCGGCAATCGGCCTGGAATGGTCCCTCGGTGTTGACGGACTCTCGGCTCCCCTGGTTGTGCTCAGCGGTTTGGTCACCTTTCTCTCCGTTGCAGCGAGCTGGTCGATCGAGAAAAAATCCCGGCTCTATTTCGCCCTCCTTCTGGTTCAGGCCTCCGCCCAGGGACTTGTTTTTCTTTCGCAGGATTTCCTCCTGTTCTTCCTGGCCTGGGAACTGGAGCTGGTTCCGGTCTATCTGCTGATCGCCGTCTGGGGCGGACAGAACCGCCAGTACGCCGCCACAAAATTCATCCTCTACACAGCTCTGGCCTCGTTGCTGATCCTTCTCAGCGGCCTGGCGCTGGCTCTTTCTGGTGACCAGTTCACTCTGAACATCAGCGACCTGACCGCCCGCTCGGCAGGAGGAAGTTTCGGGCTGCTCTGCTATCTGGGTTTCCTGGTGGGATTCGGCGTGAAACTGCCGATGTTCCCTCTTCACACCTGGCTTCCCGATGCCCACGGTGAAGCCAACGCCCCGGTTTCGATGCTGCTGGCGGGAGTCCTTCTAAAAATGGGCGGCTACGCCTTGCTGCGCTTCAACGTGCAGATGCTGCCCGAAGCCCATCTCACCCTGGCGCCTGCTCTGGTGATTCTCGGCATCGTCAACATCGTTTACGGGGCTCTGAATGCGTTCGCTCAGGACAACGTCAAGCGCCGCATCGCCTGCAGCTCCGTCAGTCATATGGGTTTTGTGCTTCTCGGGATCGGAGCGGTCGACGCCCTGGGAATCAGCGGCGCCATGCTCCAGATGGTCAGCCACGGACTGATCGCAGCGGCGATGTTCTTTGTGACCGGAGTCTTCTACGAACGCACAAAGACTCTCTCAATCCCGAACATGGGCGGTTTGGCCAAGGCCCTGCCGATCACCTTTGCCTTCTTCCTCGCCAGCTCACTGGCATCCCTTGCACTCCCAGGCATGAGTGGATTCATCAGTGAGATCACGATCTTCCTCGGCATCACCAGTCAGGACGCCTTCACCTCACTGTTCCGCTCCATCACGGTGATCTTGGCCGCCATTGGCCTTGTGCTCACTCCGATCTATTTGTTGTCGATGTGTCGCAGGGTTTTCTTTGGTCCTCGTATTCCCGCCTTGGCCAGCGTTGTCGACATGAAGCCCCGTGAGCTGGTGATCGGCCTCAGCCTTCTGGTTCCAACCCTGGTGATCGGCATCTGGCCCCGCATTGCCATGGATCTGTATGAGTCCTCAACCAACGCGCTCTCCCAGCAACTTGGCGAACATGGTGTTGTTGCTCTGATCCAGCATCTTCCCCTCGGCTGATCCCCATGACCGATTCCGCTGCATCCGCCCTGTTGAAGGGTGAAGGACTTCCGTTGTTTCAGCAGATCACCCCGGACATGGTTGGCCGCGACATTCCGGTGCTGCTCAAACAACTGGATGAGCAGTTCACTGCGCTCGAACACTCCCTTCAGCAACAGCTGAGCAGCCCTCAGCCCCTGAGCTGGGAAAGCGTGATGGCCCCCATGCAAGAGCTGGGCGAACAGATTCGCTGGAGTTGGGGTGTGGTTTCACACCTGAACGGTGTCTGCAACTCCCCCGAACTTCGGGACGCCCATGCCGGCCAGCAACCAGAGGTTGTGCGTCTTGGAAACCGGCTCGGCCAAAGCCAGGTGCTGCATCAGGCCCTTTGTCGCCTGAAAGACCAACCTGCCGAGCCACTGACACCAACCCGTGAGCGAATTCTCAACGCCGAACTGCTGTCGATGCAGAACCGGGGTGTAGGTCTTGATGGAGAGACCCAGGCTGCCTTCAATGCAGCCAGCGAGCGCCTGGCCGCCCTGTCCACCAGCTTCGGCAATCATGTTCTAGATGCCACTCAGCAATGGACACTGAAGCTCACGGAAGCTGACCAGGTCAGAGGATTGCCGGAACGAGCCAAGGACGCTCTTGCGGCCGCAGCCCGAGAGGCCGGTGACGCCGAGGCCACAGGCTCGGAAGGACCCTGGTTGCTGGGCCTGGATCTGCCGCGCTATCTCCCTTTCCTGACCCACGCTGAAGACCGCGGACTGCGGGAGACCGCTTACCGCGCCCATGTCAGCAGAGCCAGCCAGGGTGAGTTTGACAACGCTCCACTGATTGAAGAGATCCTGACGCTGCGAGGCCAGCAGGCCCGTCGACTGGGGTATGAACATTGGGCTGAAGTCAGCCTGGCCAGCAAAATGGCCGACGACGTGCCGAGTGTCGAGGCTCTGCTTGAAGAGCTGCGAAGTGCGGCGTACCCAGCGGCCGAACGTGAGCTCAAGGACCTCCAGGATTGTGCCCGTCGCTATGGAGCTGCGGAAGCTAATCAACTTGCGCCATGGGATCTCACCTACTGGTCGGAACAGCTGCGACGGGAACGATTCGACCTCGACCAAGAAGCCCTTCGCCCGTGGTTCCCGCTGCCCCGGGTGCTGGATGGTCTGTTTGGCCTCTGTTCTCGGCTGTTTGACGTGGAGATCCGCTCCGGAGATGGAGCCGCTCCTCTCTGGCACAAGGATGTGGGCTTTTACGAAGTGCTCCGCGGCGGCGAGGTCATCGCCGGCTTCTACCTCGACCCCTACAGCCGGCCGGCCAGTAAGCGGGGTGGTGCCTGGATGGACGAATGCCTTGGCCGCAAGCGTCGAGAGGACGGGAGCCTTGTTCTTCCGGTGGCCTATCTGATCTGCAATCAGACCCCACCCGTGGGAGACATTCCAAGTCTGATGAGTTTTGAAGAGGTGGAGACCCTCTTCCATGAATTCGGCCACGGCCTGCAGCACATGCTCACCACGGTCGAGGAACCAGAGGCTGCGGGCATCAGCAATGTGGAATGGGATGCGGTGGAGCTTCCCAGCCAGTTCATGGAGAACTGGTGCCTTGATCGCAGCACCCTGATGGGAATGGCGCTTCATTGGCAGACCGGTGAACCTCTGCCCGAGGAGGAATTCCGCAAACTCCTGGACAGCCGCACCTTCAATGCAGGGCTGGGCACCTTGCGTCAGGTGCATTTCGCCCTGAGTGATCTGCGGCTTCACAGCCAGTGGAGTCCTGATCTGGGGTGCAGCCCCGATGAATTGCGACGCGAGATCGCCGTGAGCACCACCGTGATGGACCCCATCCCTGAAGACCGTTTTCTCTGTGCCTTCGGCCACATCTTTGCCGGGGGGTATTCCGCCGGGTACTACTCCTACAAATGGGCCGAGGTGCTCAGCGCCGATGCCTTTGCCGCCTTCGAAGAAGCGGGGCTCGACCAGGAGGAAACCGTTCGTTCCATCGGAGCTCGCTTCCGCGACACCGTTCTCAGCCTGGGTGGAAGCCGCTCACCCTCGGAGGTCTTCGAAGCCTTCCGTGGTCGTCAGCCCAGCAGCGATGCATTGATCCGGCATTCCGGATTGCAAGCCGCCTGAATCAAGGCTGACGCAGGATCTCTGCCAGTCTCTCCACCGCCCGAGGATGGGCAATGAGCTGCTGGTGTGTCCAGACCGGCAGCTCCTCCTGAGGTCCAACGGGTAACACCGCCTTCCAACCCGGACACACCATCAGGTCCCAGCGGCAGAAGTAACTGCGGCAGTTCACCCCGTCCAGCGCAGTGATGTTTCGGTTGAGATCCCTCAGCAGGTCACTGCCTGGTTTCATATCCGCAGCACCGGCCAGAAGCAAACGAGGGATCGGCACTGCCGCCAGCGTGCCCCATTGAGGACTTCCCACGCTGAAAAAGCGTCGGGTGCGCCTGGCTCCGCCAAGCTCCTGCAGCCAGATGCGGCCGATCACACCACCCATTGAGAAGCCGAACAGATCGATCTCGGTGTCCGAGCCAAAGCGCTCCTGAATGGCGCGATCCAGCCTTCGCGCCAGCTCCCGTAACGGCACCACTCCAAGACCATGGGGGAGGTGCGGTGCCATCAGTTGTTGCTGCGGCCGATCAATGGCCTGGATGAGACGACGAAACAGGCGCGGGGTGTCCCAGAGCCCATGAACCAGCACCAGAGGGCGCGTCATGCTTCTCCTTTCATGGGGCCCCATGGCGCCGCCTCTCCACCGCCACAACGCCGCTGAAGCCAGGCACCGGAGCTGCACATTTGCGCAACTCAAGACGCACAGGCACCGGTCCGTAAAGCTGCTCCAGTTGATCCAGCACCTGATCGCTGAAATGCTCGATCGTCTGGCAAACAAGACCGCGGGCCAGCTCCTGAAGGGCGGTGATGGCTTTGCTGTAGTCAAGGCTGGACGCCAGATCATCGTGGGCGGCCGCCGCACCGAGGTCCTGCCAAAAGGTGATATCGAGGCTGAACCACTGGCCATCCCGGCGCTCATGCTCCAGCACACCAACGTGGACCCAGAGCATCAGATCACGAACATGGATTGCATCCATGCCGGTCACAGGGGCAGGTCCGTATGGGTGAAGCGGCGGGTCCCCGCGGAGTAATCCGCCGCAATGTGGCCATCACCCCGGAGGCGATAGCGATAGGTGACCAGACCCTCCAGTCCCACGGGCCCCCGAGGCGGAAGGGTCTGGGTGCTGATGCCCACCTCCGCACCGAAGCCGTACCGGAATCCGTCGGCAAAACGACTGGAGCAGTTGTGATAGACCCCGGCACTGTCCACAGCAGCAAGAAAGCGATCGGCCGTCGCCTGGTCTTCTGTAAGGATCACCTCGGTATGACGAGAGCCATAACGGCGGATGTGATCGGTGGCCTCCGACAACTCATCCACCAACTTCACCGCCAGAATCAGATCGAGATATTCAGTGCGCCAATCCTCCTCATCGGCCAGCTCAGCAATCCCGAGCGCCACGCTGGCTGCATCCCCCCGCAGGCGAACGCCGGCCTCTGCAAAAACCGGTAGGGCCGCGGCCAGGAAATCAGCGGCGATGCTGCGATGAATCAGCAGGGTCTCGATCGCATTGCAGGCAGCGGGGTACTGCGTTTTGCTGTCCAGCGCCACGCGAACGGCCTTGGCGAGATCAGCCTGCTGGTCCACATAAAGGTGGCAAATCCCATCGGCATGGCCCAGCACAGGAATTCTGGTGTTGTCCTGAATGAACCGCACCAGTTCATTGCTGCCACGGGGAATAATCAGATCCACCAAACCATCGAGCCGCAGCAGCGCAAGGCTTTCCTGACGGGTCGTCAGCAGTGCCAGCGCGTCTGGCGAGATCGAACTTGAGGCCAATCCAGCTTTCAGAGCCTGCATCACAGCCTCATTGGTGCAGCGGGCCTCACGACCGCCCTTGAGCAGAGCCCCGTTTCCGGAACGGATCGCCAAGGAGGCAATCTGCATCACGGCGTCGGGTCGCGCCTCAAAGATCACCCCCACCACACCCAGAGGAACCGAGACACGCTCGAGAAGGAGGCCATCGTCCAGTTCCCGATGGAGCTGGAGCTGACCGAGAGGGTCGGGCAAGCCGGCCACCTTTCGCACCCCATCGATGGCACCGGCCAATTTCTGGGCGTCCAGCTTCAGCCGCGCCATCAATGCGGGAGCCAACCCCTCGCCGGCCGATCGTTCCAGATCCTCTCGATTAGCGGCCACGATCGCTTCGGCACGCTCAGCCAGAGCATCCGCCATCGCCTTAAGCGCCTGAGCCCGCTGATGGTTATCGGTCTGACCCAGATCCACGGCCGCCAACCGCACTGCACCGGCCCGTTGCAGCAGATCGGCGGAAGGATCCGGAACAGAGGTCATGGAAGAGCAGTCAGCAATCAGTCGGTCATCATCCCGCCCAGCCGTTGCAAGGCGAGGCGGGCCGCTCCGAGACGACCGGCGCCATTGCCCAATTCACAGGCTTCGATCCGCAGCCCCTCCCGAGACACAGGCTGCACCCGCTTCTCCACCTCACTGCGAGTGGATGGAAGGAAATGAGAGGCGGCACCGGCCAGACCACCACCCAGCAGAACCAATTGCGGGGTAAAGACATAAACCAGAGATGCAATGCCAACCCCCAACTGCGTTCCATAGCTCTCCCAGACGGCGCAGGCTTCAACATCCCCCGCCGAAGCAGCCGCGCTGAGCTCGCGGGGATCACGATCACATAGACGCCGCAAGGCAGCGATGCTGGCGTACTGCTCCAGAGAGCCGCGGTTACCGCTGTTGCAGGTGGGTCCGTCTGGAACCACACCAATCAGGCCGGGCTCCGCTGCAGCGCCGTTGTGCCCCGTAAACAGACGCCCACCAAGCAGAACACCGCCTCCTACGCCGGTGCCAAGAGTGAGCAGCACCACATCGCTGAACCCTTGGGCCGCTCCGAGCCAGGCCTCTCCCATCACCGCGCAGTTGCCGTCATTCGCCAAGGTGACGCGCCGCTGCAGCCTCACTTCAAGCCATTCGGCCAGCGGAACCTCCTCCCATCCCGGCAGGTTGATGCAGACCCTGGCAACCCGCGCCGCGGCATCCATCGGTCCAGGCAATCCCACGCCAACGCGATCGGCTAAACCACGCGGATCGAGCTGCTCGATGGCCTCACACAGTGCGATCGTCACGGCTCCCGGCACAGCTGGCTGGGGCGTCGGCACCTCCATCTCCGCCAGCAGTTCGCCAGCGGCCGTGAACCGGGCCAGCTTGATGGCAGTGCCCCCCAGATCAATTCCGATCACCTGATCGCTGGGCATGGCTTCAGAACCGGAAGAACAGCTGCAGCTGGCTCTTCCAGGTGCCCTTGGTATCGATCGAACCCGACAGAGACGTGCTTGGGGTGACGCGGTAGGTCACCGTCGCCTGGGGCGGCACGTCCATGGTGTTGGGGGCGGCCAGCACCGAGAAATCAAAGCGATCGGTCGCATCGATGCTGAGCTCAGTCACCAGCGTGAAGGTCGGAGAAACACGTCCGGACGTGCGCTCACGGTCGCCCTTCACCTCAGGGGTGACATAGGTGGGGAACAGCGCGATCTGCATGCGCTGGCCCATCACATCGGTCAACGTTCCCAGCACAGGGGAAAGCAGCGACTGGCCCACGACCGTCGCCAGTGCGGTGCCTCCAGCTCCGGCAATGCCCGATAGGGAATTGCCTCCGATCAAGGACAGCAGCTCTGCCTGAGACATCGGAGGTGAACTGCGCAGCTGCAGATTCCCAGGGAGACGATCAGCAGGGCCTGAAACCAAAACAGTGACCTTCACCAGCCGAAGTCGGCCGATGCCATCTTCCATCAGGCCAAGACCGTTGGTGTCGAAGATGTTCGATGTGGTCACGTTGCCATCTCCCCCCTGTTGCACCGAATCCGACACACGGGATTTCATCGCGATGTCGACGAAGGGAACCAGGCCGAGGGCAGGTGTGAACACCGCCACGTTCGGAGCCTGAGCATCCAGGCGGAATGTGGTGGAGAACAGGCTGACCCGGCCCCGATTGAGACGAATCAGGCCGCGCATCTGCAACGATGGATCCAGCGGACCATTGAGCAACAGCTGGCCGCCGCCGCTGAAACTGATCAACGGCGGCATCTGCACCCGCAGGTTCGGACCCAGTCCGAGGCGGAAATTGCGGAAGCGAACGGAGGGAAGTGAAGGTACCCAGTTGCTGACTGCTGACAGGTTTGTCCGTGGAGCACCGGGGCCGAATAACACCAGCGGTTCCTGGAAGTCCCACTTGTCTTCCGCCAGGCTGGACAGATCAACGGGTATGACGGCCTTCGGCGTACCAGCGGGCTGAAGTCCAGACAGCATTCCAGAGCCCAGCCCCCCCCGCAGCCGTGCCAGTAGACCGGACCGGGGTTCGATCAGACCTTCGCTCAGTGAAAGCTGACCGGTGAACTCAGGCTGATTGAGAGCACCGAGAACAACCACCTCGCCATCTACGGCGACATCAACGATCGATTGACGGATTCGGCCCTTCATCAGGCTGATCGTGAGAGGCAGAGCTTCATCACTGGGTCGGAACAGACCAATGCCTCCCTGGGCCGTGAGTTGTCCGCCGGATCCAAGCTTCGCCTCAAGACGGCTCACTTCAAGACGATTGAAATCGAAAATCAGCGATGCATTCACGGCTTGCAAGGACTGATCTCCAAGCTGAAGAGCGCCGTCGCGAACCAAGAGGAACCCATTGGCCTCCGGCTGTTCCAAACCACCACGCAACAGGATCCGAAGATCGGTACTGCCGCGATTGAACGCGAGATCAGAACTTGCCAGTGGCGCTAGGAACCAGAGGGCATCACCGTGCGCTTCGACCACGAGATCGAGAGGCTCCAGCAACGACATCGGCACGGAGCCGCGGACCTGGATGGATTCGGCGGCACCAGCGGCACGAATCGCCAGGTCGAGCTGAAGCCCCGTTGGCGTCAGCGACAGGCTCTGGCGCTCCATCGCCACTTTGGTGGAACCAACCTGAACATCCTCCAGAACAAGTTCAGCGTTGATAAGCGGATCATTCAGGCCGAGGTCATAGCGACCGGTCAAACCGATGGCACCCCGCAAAGCAGTCGGCACCGGTGCCACCAGACCAAGCAAGCTGAATGGCAGATGCAACAGGCTGAACGTGCCTGCACCGCCCTGGAGCGCACCCTCCACCCGAGCCACCACGGGCTCCATCTGCAACATCCGATCGCTGTCGCCACCATCCAGCCAGAGATGCGCGCGGGCTTCACCCTTCAGCTCAAGCGCCGAAAGCCGTGGGCCACTCAGATCGATCACGGCATCGAGTCGCCCTTCAAGATCATCTGCTTCCAACACGGAACGGGGAGACACCCGCTCGTGGATTTCAAGCTCACGGCGGGCAGCAGCCAGAGCCATGAGGTGCCCATCAAGGCTCCCTCCAAAGGTGTTGATCACTAGTGATCCCAGATCTGAAGCCTGACCAAAACCAAAGCCGCCCTCCTCCGAACCACCACGCAGCTGACGGGCAGCCCTGAGCAACCACGGCACATCGAGCCCCTTGGCTTCAACCCGAGCACGAACCGCTGAATCCAGACGACCGGAGCCGTTGAGATTCAACTCTCCCTGCTCCGGCAACACCCGTCCGGTGAGCTCAAACCGTTGGTCTTCCAGGCCTCCCTCAAGATCGACCCGACGCACGGAGAGCCCCTGAAGCGCCGGGGAATCAAGACGGATGCTTCCCTCCAGGCGACGCCCTGGACCGGAAAGCTGACCCTGGCCGGAAAGCCGGCCGCGCATCGCTTGCCACTGCCCTGTGAGCGGCATCGACACCTGAATACCATTCAAGGAAAGCTGATCAGCCTGCCAATCCAGTTGGTTCGACCCACTCTGCAAGAGATCCAGACGTCCACCGCCGCGACTGAAATCAAGAGCAAGTGGCACGCCGGCTCCCTTGAGATTCAGAGATCCGGCATGGCTGGACATCTTGAGTTGCAGTCCGTCGCCGAGCTGGCCCGACAGCTCTCCTTGCCAAAGCTCACGGAGACGCAACGGCCCTGCACCAGGGCTCTGCAGATTCAAACCCACGTCCGGTCTTAGACCAGACAGTGGACCTGCAACGCGACCATCAGCTGAGAGCAGGCCCGTGACAGGCATCCCCAGCAGGGTCGTCAGCCGAGCCAAGGGGAAGTCCTCCACGGTGAAATCACCTTGAAGATCACCAACCTTCAAAGCTCCATCACCCAACGCCAGAGGCAGGTCTGCAGTGGCCTTCAGCTGAGGGCTCTCAAAACGATCCAACGAGGCCAGTCCTGCAGCCCGGGACCAGGTGGCCCGAAGGTTCCAGTTCTGCAGAAGCAGATTGCGTTCCTGCTCAAGCTGCAGCGTCAGCTCAGGGGATGAGAGCGGGCCATTCAGACGCAGCTCGCCATTGAGTGGAGCCGCTGTTCCAAGAATCTGCTGGAGAGCGGGCCAATCGGCCCAGAATGGTTCAGCAAACGACAGTTCCCGGCTGCGCAGATCACTGTTAGGACCCAAGATTCCAGCCAGCCTCAACCGAAGACCTGGCGCTTCAAGCAGGGCTTCATTAACCCGAATGGAACGATTGGCGGGATCGGTCCAGGGGGTGCGCAGATCGCCCCGCACCTGGAGTGGCCCGGCCAGCTGGGGAACAGCAAGAGTTCCATTCACCCGCCAGCGGGGATTTGCCCAGGGGCCATCCAGCGCAAGCTTGAGTCGATCCTTCCGCCCATCACCTGAGAGGTCGAAACGGAGATCGAACGAGCGATTGAGCTGTACCACCCCAGCCGCCCTGGCACGCCAGGAACCACTGCGGAATTCACTGTCCGCCAGAACGAGATTGTTCTGACGGCAACGAACACCGACGTTCGACGAGCGCAGGATGTCTGGTAGTCCGCCACCGTTCACTTCCAGCTGCTTCAGCCGCAGTGACCCACGGCACCCCAGTGAGCCGGGACGCCAATGCAGCCCGAGATCTCCCCCCGCTTCGCCCGCCACCGCAACTCCCTCCGGCAGGGGAAACAGGGTCGACAAACGGCTCAGATCAAGGGACCGAAGCCGGGTTCTGATCGCCAGTTCCGGCTGTTTCCAACGACCGTTCAGCTCAGCACTGACACTGCCCGTTCGGTCGGCCCAGCGCAGACGACTTGCGCCCTGGAAACGGGCCTGGCGTAACAGCACCGAGCCTCGACTCTCCAGAAGAAGACGTTCTCCTGTGGGCCGAAGCTCAATCCGTGCTGGTCGGGGCAGCACAAAGCGCAGGTCAACATCTGGCAGCGGCTCGTCGCTGGGAGATGGTGTACCGAAACGCCAATAACGGCCATCATCCTGACGGTGAAGCTGAGCCTCAAGGCCGGTCAGACGCAGCTGAACCACAGGGCGCCACTGACGCAGGCTGGCGATCGGATTGAGCCGAAACTGCAGCTCATCCAGCTGCAAAGACGATTGATCCAACCCTGTTGGGGAAACCGCCGTTGGGCCCAGTGCCAGACCCCAGGGACGCAATCCGCGGTAAGCACCCAGGCGGATGGGGTGACCGAGAAATTCGCCAAGCGAATTCTGCAGGGGTTGGCGCAGCTGCTCAACGACCCGCTCGGCTGTTCGATCCAGGACGTGCAGCCCGGAAACCACCGCAATGCCGGCTGCAGCAGAGCCACCAATCAGCAACCAACGGGATGGAATTCGTCGTGCGCCCTGCATCAAACGCGACGAAGTCCCTTGAAGCTCGCGCAATATAAGGAGACTTTTCCTGGGTGACCACCGTTCATGGCCCTTGATCAACTGCTGATTTCCGCTGTTCCCTGGCTGGGCTGGGCTGGGCTGGGGCTTTCTCTTCTGACCGTGGTTGCTTTTCTGGCGCGCTGGGGGCTGCGCTTTCGATTGGTCGGTGTCAGTAGCTTCACCTTCCTGCTGGCCGTTAGCTGCTGGGCATTTGGCGTTAGTTACACACCACCTGTTGTGGTGGAAGGGGCCATCCGCGCTCCCGTGGTGTTCGATAACGGCACCGATCTTGTGGTGGCGCAGGTTCCGGCGGATCTTGCGCCAGCCACTGTTTCGGCAACCCTGGAACAGTTGGCCGGCAATCTGCGCAACGCGGGCCGAGGCAGCGGCACGGTGAAAGTCCGGCTCCGGGCCTTTGAGTCGCCTAGTGAGGGCATCAGCAGGCCGGTGATTCTGGGTGAGACCGAACGGGACTTCCGACCCGGCGATCTCTGATGCCTGCATTCCACGACCTGCCCCAGTCCTTCCGCCGAGAACAACAGGAACTCGAGGCAGCTGGTCTGGTGGAGTGGGAACAACTGCGTGACCTCAGCGACACCGGAATGAGCCGCCTCTGCCGCAGCGGCCGAGCTTCAGCCCGAAACTTCAAACGGCTGCGTGCCATCGCAGCGTTGGTCTGCGACCTGTGTCTGGCTCCGCAGGATGCGGCCCTGCTGATGCATGCGGGAATCGCCAGTCGGGCTGCCCTGGCCGGGTCAACGCCCGAACGCATCGTGCAACAGACCGGTCGATTGGAACGAAGCCTCGGGACCGGCCGCCCCGCGGTGGTGGATCTTTCAACCGCACGCCGATGGATCGAACGGGCGAGGCAACCGTTGAACTGACCCCTCATGCCACACCTGGGCCACTGGCAGTGCGTATGAAACAGGAAGTTGGTTGTGCAGCATGAGAGGGCTGAAGCGACTGCTGATCGGTATCGCCGTTGTGCTGGCACCAAACACTGCAGCAGCGGCCGACTCCGATCTGCTCAACGGAGTGAAATCCAACCCGCAGGAAGCCAAGGCGATGTGCAAAAGCTTCCGAGAACAAAATGATCGCGGCACATCCGCCTACGACAGGGCCACCACTCGCGACGTGGCTAAGTCGCGGCAGATCTCCAAGCCGGATGCCGAAGTGCTGATCACTTATGTGGTGGGAATCCACTGCCCGGATGTGCGCTGAACGGGATGACACGTCAACCTTGAGTCTATTACTGGGTTTACAGGGACACGACAGACCACTTGTCTAATCCCTTGTCTAAACTCAAGAGATGCCAAAGCTTCACCGAAAGATCAGCGTATTGGACGGTCGGGCAACTGTCCTGGCCTATGAACGTAATCCTGATGACTGGTTTTATCGAGAGATAATTAGTCCTGGCAACTACAGATCACGCAAGATAGAAGGTGCTACAACCGCCTTAGAAGCACAAAAAAAGGCGCTAGACATCTATACAGAATTAAGGCAATCAGACAAACTTGCTAGTGCATCTGGAATAAGTACAAAGACTCAGAAGAGATCAAAGAAAGCAAGTATTGATATATCAATCAGCGAGCATCTGAAGGAAATGCAAAAGAAAGCAGATGCAGAAACAGTTACTCAGGAATATGTCAAGACCAAAGGATTCAGGCTTAGGCATATAAAATCATATCTGGAATACAAACAAATCAAATACGCTATTGATATTAAAGATGACACGTTTGATGACTATGAACTGTTCCGTAGAGGAACGACAAAGGTCAATATCTCTAATGAAGTAAAGGCGTTGAGTCAATGGCTGAACTGGTGCAGAAAAAATAGACAACTAAAAGCGGACGTAGCCGCATTAAAACTTACACCTAAGATCGCGATTAAAGGTGAAGATCTAACGGCTAACCCACCAATATCACCAGAAGACTGGAGAAAGATCGAAAGGTATATCAGAGTCGATTATGCAGGTCAACGTGTCAATGATCGAAGAGGCATCTATTGGAGGCAGTGCTTCCATGCATTCGTTATGACGGCTAAGAACAGTGGGATGAGACCAAAAGAATTATTAAACCTGAAATGGTCTGATATAAATATCGTGGACATGGGTCAGAAATCACAGTCAGATGAAAGACGGCACCTAGTAGCAGAGATCAACGTCAGGAAAACAAAAACAAAAGAATCTAGACAGGTTCCTGCTAATTGTGGCAAGCAACTAAAAGAATGGCTGGAGTTTCAAAAGGAGTTTGCTGCTAGGTATTACAGTGAGGGAATTAAAAGAGTATTCAATAAAGATAGTTTTGTATTCTGCAATATGAATAACAACTGCGAGCCATACTCTTTATCCCAGGTGCAACAAACAATGAGAGCTATTTACAGGAGACTAGACCTCAGAGGTCACTGGTCATCCGACAAACCATATACTCTTTCTTCATTACGATCTACATTTATTGATGAACAACTAATGAAAGACATACCGATTGCTGTTTTGTCAATGATGACTGGTCACGATCCAAAGGCATTGATGAAATATTATCAGCAACTTGATGTGTTAAGAAAAACTAGAGAATTAACTGCACTACCTATTGGCAGGAAAAAGGACAACAAACAATCATTGGAATTATGGAATGACTAACGAACAAATAGACCTAGCAATCCAGATGCACGAACAAGGCATGTCGTGGTATGCGATTGCAACCTACTTCAGGACAACATACAAAACACTTAGAAGAAGAATCAAAAACTATGAACAAACTATTGTCTAAATACTATGAGCTACTGCAAAAGGCAGAATCTACAACAAATAGAAGTGATGAAATAAGGATAATCAGGGAGTCAACAAAGGTCAAGGAGGAGCTGGCTGAGTATTCAGGTCTGCGGTGAGAGTGAACTCGCTTCACTCGTTCTTGCCTCGACGCCACTGCAAATCGCAGTAATAGCAATGGATCTGAGAGTTTCCCACAGGGCTTCGACGCCGCAGCTCTTGAGGCTGTTGTTCACAATAGAGGCGATGCTTAGGTATCACTAGAATCCTGTATGTGCACCAGATTTATATCAACAACCATAGGGCTCTAAATGGAGCTACAAGGCGGCTTAAGCCTGCGTTAGGTGGCATCCATCTATCACAACCAGATGCAAAAACTGCTGCAGAGGCTTCTAGGCGGGTCTAGCGAGGTGCGGGATTTATAAGCGGGATAGACCAGTGTCGGGCGTATATAGGGAGAGCAATGTGGATCTATACAGGAAGACCGATACGTCATCTATACAGGGAGACCGGTGTAAGAAGTATACAGGGACAAGGAGCACACCCAGACCGGTGCTAGCTCACGGCATCTAATCATCATCACCAAATCGCACTAGGCATTCAGTCGGGAGATTGTCAATAAGTCCTAGTGCATATTTGTGAAAACTTTATTGAAACAAAATACTTTTCAGAAAAAATGTTATGGTCTTACAAGACAAGGTTCAACCACCTTTGAATGATATTGCATTACTTGGTAGTAATCCTCTTCGTGTGTATGTAGTTCTATTTGAAGCTGCTCAGCGTGACATCAGAGGTAATGCAGGAGGAACCACCAGCTAGACTATCAAAGGCTTAGCAAATCAATTAGGCATCCAACGCAAAACAGTTGCAGGATCATTAGATAAATTGGTTGATACTGGATACCTTCAGATTGCCGGAGAGCAGAAGAATGGCGATGGTTGTCAAAGCAGTATCTGGAGGGTTACTCATCCCGACATGCTCGAAGCTGTTGGATATTCCATTGAGCTAATGGGCAAGCCATCAGGACGACTCAAGAAAATGAGAACCAAACAAAAGAAAATTGACACGTCTGAATACTATGAACATGTTGATTTGACTGACTTCTGATAGGGGTGAGTCATCGCACCGCATGTATTAATACAGGAACAACTATGAATGATTTAACTGAAAAACTTAAACTATCTAAAATTCCAAATGCGGAGGCAGGAGAACGAATTAAAGTCGTTATCTATTCCTTTGTGCATCTATACGTCCTGACAATAGTCATGGGACAAACACAAAAAACTTAATTGATACACCACTCAAAACACAAAAAATAGAATGGCACGGACTAATGCAAGAGCTACAAAAATGGACAAAGTCATTGTCCTCAGAGCAACAGAAGGTGACAAAAAAGCTGTGCAATCCATAAAGACTTTTCAACCATAAAATATTCATTACGTATTCCTATTAATTCCGCTAACCCTAAAGCTATGCAAGCATTATCTGCACCTATTTTGCAAGAACCTTCTATCAATCACATCATTCAAGAACCAACCAGACCCGCTAATCCTCAGCTGGACTTCACTGGTGGTTCCGCTAAGTGGCGGTTTGATAATTCAAAACTTCAAAAGCTTATCAACTAATTTTTTTCGCAACCAGAAATCAACAAACCCGTAGGAGTTGTCTGATACAAAATAATATCTCATCTTCGGGTTGCCTATACACAGCACAATGCTTATCCTGCTTTATCATAAGGTATTATTGGTAATCATGAAACGTTTCCTCGTTATCTTACCTATGAATCTACGTTAACCGTAAGAATATGATTGCGTGGACTTTATATTGAGTACTTGCTAAATTAATAGTCACTAACGCTCAAGAGGCAACAATCGACTTGAAGAAGCTGCTTCCGCCGTTTATCTTGCTTGCCGCCGCTTTAGGTTTCTGGATAGCAGATGGATACTCGCCCGCGCCAGTCAGTAAAGATTCAGAATCAAAAGGTCAAAGCGACACAATAAAAAAAGAAGTCTCATCAAAGAAAGGGCTGCTTTTCAAAGGCTCAGAACCTAATGCCTTACCAATAAAAATACTTGCCACATGGGAAACTGATTTTGGACTTATGTCCTTGTTCAAGCCTCCGTATAGCGAAGGAGTAGATGGATTTTACTACGATTCAACGACAAAAGAAATGGATGGAATGATTCGTGCGGAATATACAAAAAACTCTTTAACTGGTTTCTGGATTCAGTCAACATCAGACAAGAAGTGTGACTTCAAAAAGTTTGGTACTTTTTATTGGGGCACACTTAGATTCGACATTCAAGAAGATAAGTTCTTAGGTAAATGGGCATACTGCAACGAAGCTTTAGATCGCAACTGGAATGGCAAGCTCCTATAAAAAATCAAGGCCCTTTAAAAAGAATGCTAGCTTGTGGATACCTCGCCCAATATTCAGATGAAAGATGCTCCATCCCATTTATAAATTGAACTCTTCGTCTACAGCATGCGCTTCCATGTACCTTTCATCGTTATATAAATGCTCTTCTTGTTGCCTTGCCCATCGCCTAGTGTAGCTATCAATTCGAGCTCTCAGCATGTGATTCATCCTTTTCTTCTCCTCTTCGTCATTGCTACTCTCTTCATCTTGAGGAAACAGAATTTTCACAGTCTTCAACACTCCTTCAACAAAGGTAATAGCCTCATGCCAATTTGGATGTAGTGCTTTATATCTTCCGTAAAGGGATATGCTTAATACCGTCTGAATTCAATTTGTTCGTTTTGGACTTTCATTAAAAAAGCGCCTAGGTTTCTAATCGCTTTTGAAACGTGGTGTCACCCACGAGACCCTAAGTAAGTACAATGCAAATGGACTTGGAGAATATCAATTTGACGCCTCCTATTTGGTCCATAGCACCACAAGAAAAAAGACCTACAGATAGCAATCCAATAGCTAACAACTTATTCATGCTAAAGAACCTTCTGAGTAGGTCTCAGAGCCTAATAATCATCTCTACTCATATATCTCTTAATCCTTTTTCTTGCAGTCCTTTCTTGCTGCCATGTTGACCACCTTCTCCATTCAATCTCATGTGCTGTTAAACACTGAGTCTGTAGAGAAGATGAGACTTCTATGTCTGGAAGATTTATTCTGATTGGACAACTAGGAGCTGAGTTCACTAGCTACACCTATTGACTAGAAAATGCTAGAAAGCTGGGTGTCCTAGCTGTTGTGCTGGAAGAGACTGATTAAAGAAGTTGAGCAAATCTGCCTAAAAATCAAAAAAAATATTTCACATCAAGCCTTCAAATTTCAACAAAAATCTCTGAAGGCTTATATCGATAGTACAGGGACAAAACTCGTGACCCTTCCTACCATTCTGGGTATTCCTCCTCTTTATAAGATTCCGGAAAGGATGGAGCTTTCTGTGAGGGCCTTGCCAGCCAGAACAATATTATCCAAATTTGAAATAGAATATAGAAAGGGATTATTGCTCTCCAAAGCCATATTAGCTTGTAGCCACTATCACGTAGTCTTCGCGTGACAAGTGACAACCAGGGAACAAGTACTACAGCTAGATATACGTTCTGAACCGTATTTGGCGTATTTTCCAGATCGATTGC
>QCTY01000026.1:0-18226 GCA_003208975.1 Synechococcus sp. AG-676-F02 | reverse complement strand
GCGAACGGTGCTGGAGGCCGTGCAATCCCTCTGCCGAAGGCCGCAGAACCCGCTGACAGCCTTATGGATCACCCATCGACTCGAAGAGCTTTCATGCGCTGACGGAGCTGCACAGATGCATGCTGGCCGGATCGGCCCCTGGCGCGCTGGTCACGAGTTGCTCCAGCACTTGCGAGCCGGGAGGCCTGGCAGGTAGGTTCTCCGAGAAGCCATTCCTCGGTAGCTCAGCGGTAGAGCGGTCGACTGTTAATCGATTGGTCGCAGGTTCGAATCCCGCCCGGGGAGCTTGAAACACGAAAGCCTCAGCATTAGCTGGGGTTTTTTATTGACAAAAAAGGAATTTTCATGACAAGCGGTTGCTCGAAGCGGAAGACTTCCTGAACTCCTCAGCTTCAACCGAGAGGATTCAGCGCCTCAAAACCTTTGCAGCGCAGCCGATTTCGAGGATTACGAGAAAAAACTTTCTAAAAGGTGAAATCTGCAGACACCACAAAAGCTTGAGAGAATCTGCTCAGCGTCGATCCTGAAAGACCAGCGCTTTTTCTTCAGCCTTTCCTTCGCCTGATCCATGAAGCCTTGCATCCTGTTGATCGAAGACGACCAGGACATGCGCGATCTGGTTGGCGGCCATCTCGAACACAGCGGATTTGATGTTCAGCGGGCCGACGATGGAATCAAAGGCCAGGCGCTGGCACTTCAGTACACCCCGGATCTGATCCTGTTGGATCTGATGCTGCCCAAAGTTGATGGGCTGACGCTCTGTCAGCGGCTGCGGCGTGATGACCGCACTGCTGCAATCCCAATTTTGATGCTGACTGCTCTCGGGGGCACCAAGGACAAGGTGAGCGGCTTCAACTCTGGAGCCGATGATTACCTCACCAAGCCCTTTGACCTCGAAGAACTGCAGGCTCGTGTGAAGGCCCTACTTCGCCGCAGCGATCGAGCTCCGGTTGGATCCTCCAACCACAACGAAATTCTCAGCTACGGCCCATTGACCCTTGTTCCTGAACGGTTTGAAGCCATCTGGTTCGATGGTCCCGTGCGGCTCACGCATCTGGAATTTGAACTACTGCACTGCCTGCTGCAAAGACACGGTCAAACGGTGGCGCCTTCGCTGATCCTTAAAGAGGTTTGGGGATACGAACCAGACGACGACATCGAAACCATCCGTGTGCACGTTCGCCACTTACGCACCAAGTTGGAGCCAGATCCCCGTAAACCTCGCTTCATCAAAACGGTCTACGGAGCTGGGTATTGCCTGGAGTTGCCGATCGGGGGCGACCTTGACGGCCTGCAAGATGTCGTGGCGATGGCTCGCGAGGAACGCAAACAGCAAGAGGATCGAGCCACCGCCTGACTTCAGCTCACACTCAGATCCAGCAAAGCCACTTCCCAAGCAAGCCTGGGTTGGACAAACCCGAGCAAATGTCGCCTAAGGATTTCCAGACGATGCATGGGGTCATGGCCAGCTCCGCATCGCCACAGCTTTTGCTGCCACCAGTCGATCAACCAGAGCTGCTGTTGCCCATCCAGGCTCTCGCAAAGATCCCGAGCTAAAGCCAACGCCTGCATCGGCTCCTGGGGCAACGTTTCCAAACGATCAACGAGATCAACCGGCAAGGCTTCCCGCTGACGGCGGTGCTCCAGCAGGGCACCAGGGGAACCTGCAGCCATCGCCAGCAGTTCCAAAGGATCATCCTTCTGTTCACCGCAACGTTGCAGCACCTGCTGGACATCGGCATCGCCCAGCCGCAGGAAGCGGATCAACTGACAGCGGGAACGAATCGTGCTCAACAGCCTTTCTGGAGCAGCTGAGAGAAGAATCAGCAGACCGTGCCCAGGCTCCTCAAGCGTTTTCAACAAGGCATTGGCCGCCGCCTCCGGCATGGCCTCGGCAGTTTCAATCACCACCATTCCCCGCTCAGCTTCCACGGGTTGACGAGCAAGAAACCGACTCACATTTCGAATCTGCTCCAACCGAAGCTGGGGGGGAGTCCGGCGGCTGAGCCCGGCTTCCTCCGCCTCGGAACAAGTGAATAAACGTTCCTGATGCTGATATGTGGGTTCCAGCCAAAGCAGATCAGGGTGATTGCGCTCCAGCAGACGCCGCCGCTGTCGAGAGGACAAGCCCCCACCAGCCAGCACCCCCTCCAGCAGGCGCAGCGCTGCCAGGCGGCGCCCTACGCCCTCAGGCCCCGCAAACAGATAAGCAGGAGCAAGACGCTGGTGCTGCAGCGCTGCAGTCAGCAGATTCACGGCGAGGGGCTGGCCGATTAAATCGGTGAACAGATCACCCACCCAACTGCTCCAGAAGCACCTGCTCCAGGACCTGACTGACCCCCTCCGGCGCACCGGCCGCATCGACCCGGAACCAACCTTTGTGCTGCGCAATCTTGGCAAAACCCTCGCTAACACGGCCTAAAAACGCCTGACCTTCAGCCTCAATCCGATCCGCCGCAGAACCGCGCCGGCGCCGCAAGCTCTCCTCCAGCGGCAACTCCAGCAAAAGGGTTAAGTCCGGTTGCAATCCCCCGGTGGCAATCTGCTCCAGCTCATCGATCAACAAACGGTTCAGGCCACGGCCATAGCCCTGATAGGCCAGGGTCGAACCAGAGAACCGGTCGCTGATCACCCAATCACCCCGCTCGAGCGCCGGAAGAATCAGCGTTTCGAGATGTTGAGCCCGATCAGCTGCATAGAGCAACAGCTCGGCGATGGGCCCTGGGGCCTCATCTGCAGCTGTATGCAGCAGAAGCTCCCGGACAGACCGGCCAAGGGATGTTCCCCCCGGTTCTCGGGTCTGCACAAGCCCAGCATCGTCCGGCATCAGACCAGAGGCGGGAAGCCACCGAACCAGATGCTCCAGCTGCGTGGTCTTGCCACATCCATCGATGCCTTCCAAGACGATGAAACGTCCCTTCATCTGATCCGCAGCGCCAGCGCATTGAGCACCACCGTGATCGAACTCAGCGCCATCAGCAGCGCAGCCAGGGGAGGTGAAAGCAGCAATCCCTGACCGGGGAGCAGCACACCTGCTGCAACCGGCAGGGCGATGAGGTTGTAGCCAAAGGCCCAGACCAGGTTCTGCCGCACCTTGGAGAGGGTCCGTCGAGCAAGCGCCAGCGCCTCCGGTAGGTTGTCGAGCCGATCCCCCAGAAGCACCAGTCCGGCGGTGTCCTGGGCAATCTGTGTACCCGTACCGATGGCAATACCCAGGTCGGCCGCCGCAAGGGCGGGTGCATCATTGATGCCGTCACCCACCATCGCAACAGTTCCATGGGCCTGGAGTTGCTCCAGGCGCTTCAATTTCTGCTCCGGCAGCATCTGCCAGCCCAAAGCATCCGCTGAGAAGCCGAGTTGCTCCCCCAGCCGGCGCACTGGGGTCTCCCGATCCCCGCTGAAGAGGGCCAAGCCCAGGCCCTGCTGTCGCAAGCGCTCAAGGGCAGGTTCCACATCAGGGCGGAGCTGATCTTCAACCTGAATCAGTCCAAGAAGTAATGATCCCTCAGCAACAGCCACCACCGAACCCTCCGCCTTCGACAACCACGTCAACGCCGATTCTGGAATCGTGACGCCAGATCTCTGAAGCCAGTCGGGTTTGCCCGCTCGAATTAAATCCGAACAACCTGAAAGCTCTCCCTCGAGGCCAGCACCAGAAATGGTGCGGACTGAATCGGTCTCCATCAACGGCAGGTCGCGACGCTGGGCTTCCTGAAGCAGTGCATGGGCCAAAGGATGGCGGCTGCTGACCTCGAGACTCGCCGCCAGTTGCAAAAGGCGATCCGGATCTTCACCCTCCACAGCGGTCACCAATGGACGACCCAGAGTGAGTGTGCCGGTCTTGTCAAAAACCACCCTCTCGAGACCGGCTGCGGTTTCGATCACATCACCGCCACGGAACAGCCAGCCACGCCGGGCAGCCAGACCAGTGGACACCGTGATGACCGTGGGCGTGGCCAAACCCAGAGCACAGGGACAGGCCACCACCAAAACAGCGATCGACAATTGCAAAGCAAGACCCATCGGCGTGGTGGCACCGCTCCCGAGACCGGCGTGATGCATGCCATGGCCTTCCATTGCGCCATGGGGCATCCCAGGGGCGGCCGCCTGGAGCACCTGAGGCCAGTGACTGGCACCGAACAGCCACCAGAACAGAAACGTGGCGACCGCCAGCGCGATCACGCCATAACAAAAACGACCGGCCACCCTGTCCGCCAGACCCTGAATCGGAGCTCGGCGGGCCTGCGCCTGCTCCACCAGACGAATGATGCGGGCCAGAGCAGTCTCGGCACCCACTCGGGAGACTTCGATCAGCAACGGAGCCTCAAGATTCAGGCTGCCAGAGGAAAGCTCGTCTCCTGACTTGGCCTGTAAAGGCATCGGTTCACCGGTGAGGCTCGATACATCCACCGCAGATTGCCCCTCCAGCACAAGGCCATCCACCGGCACCCGATCACCTGGGAGGAGTTGAAGTCGCTCACCCGGTCGAAGAGCCCCGACACGCACCTCCCTGATGGCTCCATCCGCCAACACCAGTCGGGCCGTTTCGGGTTGCAACTGCGCCAGTTGCTGCAGAGCAAGACCGGTGCGGAAACGGGCTCGCTCCTCGAGGAATCGTCCCAGCAGGACAAAACCCAGCAGCATCACAGGCTCATTGAAGAAACAAGGCCAACCCACCTGGGGCCAGATCAGGGCCACGATGCTGGCGGTGTAAGCACTGCCAACCCCCAATCCCACAAGGGTGTCCATGCTTGGAGCACCCGCACGAGCCGCGGCCAAACCGCCGCTGAGGATCGGTCGACCAGGCCCCAGGAGAGCCACCGTGGCCAACACGGCGTGAAACGGAAGGCTGCCAATGATGGGCAGGGCGAGATGACCCGCCTCACTCACATGGCCCAGCACCGAAAGCAACAGCAACAGCAGCGCCACCATCAGCTGTCGCCACTGCTGCCACCAGCTCAGCCCTGAAATCCCGGGGTGACGGGCGGCACCGGCAGTATCCTCCAGCTGTCGCTCACGGGCCGGAAAGCCCCGATCCGTCAAAGCAGTGAGAACCGCCTCGACGCTGCCTGCGTCGTTCTCCAGATCAAGCCAGGCAGCGCGGCTGACCAGGTTCACATCAACGCGTTGCACACCCGGCTGTTCCAGCAGCGTCCGCTCGACGGCACGCACACAACCACCGCATTTCATGCCCTCAACATCGAGGACAACGGTCTGAACCGCTTGAGTCACTGGCGATGGATCGTTACGGCCAGGCTAGGTCGGGCTCCAATCCCGTCAGGATGGTGTTCTTCCGCCGTAGCGCCGTGCCCCGCAGCAACCGCAACGACAACTTCATCGACAAGAGCTTCACGGTGATGGCGGACCTCATCGTCAAGCTGCTTCCGATCAATGCGCGCTCGAAAGAGGCCTATGTGTATTACCGAGACGGACTCTCAGCCCAGAACGACGGCGATTACGCCGAAGCTCTGGAGAACTACGAGGAGGCTCTGAAGCTCGAGGAGAACCACACAGATCGCAGTGAAACTCTCAAAAACATGGCGATCATCTACATGTCCAATGGAGAGGAGCAGAGGGCGATAGAGACCTACCGCCAGGCCCTCGATGAAAACCCAAAACAGCCCTCCTGCCTGAAGAACATGGGCCTGATTTTCGAGAAATGGGGACGGATTGCTGAGGAGGAAGGCCGTCAGGATGATGCTGATCGATGGTTTGATCAGGCGGCCGAATCCTGGACACAGGCCGTACGCCTCAATCCAGGCGGTTACCTGGACATCGAAAACTGGCTCAAATCCACGGGTCGCAGCAACGTGGACGTCTACTTCTGAACATTCACAGAGTCACCCAGGGCCAGCACCAGCGCCTCGGTGACTGTGTCGGCCTCCAGCAGCGCCAGATCCAATCCAGAAGCCATGGCCCCCAGGCCACTGCCGCGGGGCACCACAGCACGCCGGAAGCCAAGACGTGCAGCTTCCTGGAGGCGCAGCTCCAGTTGCCCCACAGGCCGAAGCTGCCCGCCCAGGCCAAGTTCGCCAATCAGGACGGTTCCTGCGGGGAGAGTTAAATCCCGGAAGCTGGCCACCACAGCTGCAGCAACACCAAGATCCGCCGCCGGTTCCTCCACCTCAAGCCCACCGGCCACGGCGAGGTAGCAATCGAAGCGCGACAACGGCAACCCCATGTGCTTTTCCAGCACGGCCAGAATCTGGTGAAGGCGATTGGTACCAATGCCTGTGGCGGTGCGGCGAGGGCTCGCATAACTGGTGACGTTCACAAGCGCCTGAAGATCCACCACCAGAGAGCGGGTGCCTTCACAGGCCACGATCGTGGCAACCCCGGAGGCCCTGGCATCGCTGAGGAACAGTTCACTGGGATTGCCGACTTCCGCCAGACCCTGTGCCTGCATTTCGAACAACCCAAGCTCATGGGTGGCGCCAAAGCGATTTTTCACTGCCCTCAGCAGCCGATGGCTGGCGAAACGATCGCCTTCAAAGGTGAGCACGGCATCCACCAGGTGCTCCAGCACCTTCGGGCCGGCCAACATTCCCTCTTTGGTGACATGGCCCACCAGCATCAGGGCCGTGGTCTGGCGCTTGGCAAGCCGCTGCAGCGCCGCAGCGCACTCCCTTACCTGGCCGACCGATCCAGGAGCACTGGTGAGATTGGCATCGTGCAGAGCCTGGATGCTGTCGATGATCGCCACTGCAGGCCGCAACGCCTCCAGTTCTTCAAGAACGAGCTCCAGATCGGTCTCAGCCAGCAGCTGCAGATCGGAGGCCCCCGCTCCCGAAAGCCGTTGCCAGCGGAGCTTTACCTGCTGGGCTGATTCCTCAGCACTGACGTACAGCACAGAGCTGTGACGAGCCATCGCTGAAGCGCTCTGGAGAAGCAGGGTGCTCTTTCCAATCCCCGGATCGCCCCCCACCAGAACAAGGGACCCAGGCACAAGACCTCCGCCGAGAACTCGATCGAATTCACCGGAGCCGGTTTCCAACCTCTGGAGGGGCTTGTCATCCAAGGAGGCCATCGCCGTTGATCGGCGAGCAGCCGGCACCTGAGCGGGATCTGGGGTTTCGCGGCGGCGGCGCCCGTCCGTGACGGGCTGTAACTGCTCAACCAGAGAATTCCAGCTTCCACATTCAGGACAGCGACCAAAAAACTGCCGAGCCTTGGCCCCACAGCTTTGACAAACGAAGACAGCGGCGGTTTTAGGCACTGCGAACTGTGAAGAAAGTTGCTGTTGGATGAACAGAGCGGGGGCGTGGCCACTTATTTGTGACCCCAGGTATTAGTGCCTCGGCGTATGACGGCCACGGCTTCAACCAAAGAAACGATTCTCGTGGTCGATGATGAGGCCTCAATCAGGCGGATCCTGGAAACCCGTCTGTCGATGATTGGCTACAACGTCGTTACTGCCTGTGACGGCACAGAGGCGCTGGAGCTTTTTCCCAACTGTTCCCCCGATCTGGTGGTTCTGGACGTGATGATGCCGAAGCTTGACGGCTATGGGGTCTGCCAGGAGCTGCGCAAGGAATCGGATGTGCCGATCGTGATGCTCACGGCTCTAGGCGATGTCGCCGACCGGATCACCGGCCTCGAATTGGGAGCCGATGACTATGTGGTGAAACCCTTCAGCCCCAAGGAACTGGAAGCTCGCATCCGTTGCGTGTTGCGCCGGGTTGAAAAAGATCCAGTGGCCGGCATACCGAATTCCGGTGTGATCCAGGTGTCCGACTTACGCATCGACACCAACAAACGCCAGGTTTTTCGAGGTGACGAACGCATTCGGCTCACCGGCATGGAATTCAGCTTGCTGGAGCTGCTGGTCAGCCGTTCAGGAGAACCGTTCAATCGCGGCGAGATCCTTAAAGAGGTTTGGGGCTACACCCCAGAGCGGCATGTCGACACCCGTGTGGTTGATGTCCACATTTCCAGGCTTCGATCCAAACTGGAGGATGATCCAGCCAATCCGGAGCTGATCCTCACGGCTCGCGGCACCGGCTACCTGTTCCAGCGCATCGTCGACTCCGTTGCTTCCGAAGGACCCTGATTCCGCCCGGACCCCTGAGTCCAGGAGCAAAAGCAACCGACCCCGGGCGATCCGTCGTCTGGTGATTTGGTATCGGCGAAACGCCGCAGTAACGAGTCTTGTGGACAGCGCCACAACCTCGGCCAGCGCAGCCACAAGCGTTGCGGAAACCGTTGTGACCGGTGCCGGAAGTGTTGCCAGCCAGGTTCTGCAACCACTGGTGTTTGATCCACTGCGTCGTCTCCAAGGTGGAGATGAGCTGAGCGAAATCAACGATGCCGACCGGCTCTGGGTGGCTGTGGACGGAATGGGTGGCGATCACGCACCGGGGCCAATTCTGGATGGATGTCTGCAAGCCATTGATCGGCTTCCGCTGAAGGTGCGCTTTGTTGGGGAGAGCGAGCGCGTGCTCGCAGCAGCCGATCAACTTGACCTGAGGGACAGGCTTGAGGCAGCTCAGTCCGCTGGGCATCTCGATCTGGTGGGGAGCGGTCCCTCGATCGGCATGGATGACGAGGCCACCGCCGTTCGTCGCAAGCGTGACGCCAGCATCAACGTGGCGATGGACCTTGTGAAGCGAGGTGAAGCGCTGGCGGTTTATTCAGCTGGCAACTCCGGAGCCGTGATGGCATCCGCCATTTTTCGGCTGGGTCGCTTGAAGGGAATCGATCGCCCTGCCATCGGCGCTTTGTTCCCAACCAAAGACCCAAGCCAGCCTGTGCTGGTGCTGGATGTGGGGGCCAACATGGATTGCAAGGCGACCTACTTGCACCAGTTCGCACTGCTAGGCAACATCTACAGCCGTGACGTGCTTCAGGTTGAGCGCCCAAGGGTTGGGTTGCTCAACATCGGTGAAGAGGAGTGCAAAGGCAACGACCTCTCCATGAAGACCCATGAGCTGCTGCGGAATGAGCAGCGTTTGCACTTTGCTGGAAATTGTGAAGGCCGCGATGTCCTCTCCGGTGAATTCGATGTCGTCGTCTGTGATGGCTTCACCGGCAACGTCTTGCTGAAATTTCTCGAATCCGTCGGCAGCGTGCTGCTGGGCGTTCTACGCGCAGAATTGCCCCGGGGCCGTCGAGGCAAAGTCGGATCAGCTTTTTTACGCAGCAACCTGCGCAGGATCAAGAAACGACTCGATCACGCTGAGCATGGCGGAGCCTTGCTGCTGGGCGTGAACGGAGTTGCTGTGATCGGTCACGGCAGCAGCAAAGCCCTGTCTGTGGTGAGTGCCTTGCGTATCGCCCACTCAGCTGCCAGCCACGGCGTTATGGAGGATCTGACCGCTCTTCAGAGCGGTTGTGATTGACTGACGCCACTCCATGACCCACCGCTTTGGCCGAGCAGCTCCCCAGGACCGCTGGCATGGTGCTGCGGGGATGCGGTAGTGCCACTCCATCCCGCTCCATCAGCAATCAAGAACTGGGACAGCGGGTCGAGACAAGCGATGAATGGATTCGCAGCCGCACCGGCATTGGAGCGAGGCATGTGGTCGGTGAGAAGGAGTCTTTAGGCGAACTTTGCGGCCAGGCGTCCGAACGCGCGCTGGCCATGGCTGGCTGGGATGCCGAGAGCCTTGATCTGATTCTGCTGGCCACCTCCACGCCAGACGATCTGTTCGGCTCAGCCCCACGGCTGCAGGCTCGCATCGGTGCCAGGAATGCCGTTGCCTTTGACCTCACCGCCGCCTGCAGCGGCTTCCTGTTCGCCCTGGTGACGGCCAGTCAGTACCTGCGAACCGGAGCCATGAAGCGGGTTCTGGTTGTGGGAGCGGATCAGCTCAGCCGATGGGTGGACTGGGATGACCGGCGATCCTGCGTGTTGTTCGGTGACGCAGCCGCAGCCGTGGTCTTGGAAGCGTCTGATAACGGTCAGGATGATCTGCAGGGTTTCCTGTTGCGCTCCGATGGCAGCCGCGGCGAAGTGCTGCAGCTGCCTCAGATCAGCGACCACGACCCACTGATTGCGGATGCCAGCCATCAGCGCGGTGGATTTCAACCGATCCAGATGAATGGCCAGGAGGTTTACAAATTCGCCGTCAGGGAAGTTCCAGCGATCCTGGCGAAACTGCTCGAGGAAACGCACACAACTGCCGACAGCCTCGACTGGTTGCTGCTGCATCAGGCCAATCAACGCATCCTTGATGCCGTTGCGGATCGATTTGACATCCCCAACAGCAAGGTGCTGAGCAACCTCAGTTATTACGGCAACACCTCGGCCGCCACCATCCCCCTGATGCTGGATGAAGCGGTACGCGACGGGCGCATCAAGCCAGGCCATCAAATCGCAAGCAGTGGCTTTGGCGCAGGCCTCAGCTGGGGAGCAGCTCTACTGCGCTGGAGCGGCCCCGCGTAATCTCCGGCTGGGATAGAGCAAAACAGACATGTCGATCGCCTGGGTCTTCCCTGGTCAAGGTTCACAGAAGGTCGGCATGGCAGACCAGTTGCTGAGCATCAGTGGCGCCAATGAGCGCTTCTCACTGGCATCCGACCTACTGGGGCGAGATCTTCTGGCGATCTGCCGCGGGGAATGCGGCGGCGGCACGGGTCCGGATGAGCTCAACGACACCCGCAATACCCAACCAGCACTCTTCGTCGTGGAGTCCCTGCTGGTCGACAACCTGATCAAGCAGGGGCGGGAGGCATCCATGGTGGCCGGTCATAGCCTCGGTGAATTGGTGGCGCTCTACGCCGCCGGAGTGTTTGACCTGGAAACGGGACTGACCCTGATGAAAACCCGGTCTGAACTGATGGCTGCTGCCGGGGGCGGCGCGATGACAGCCGTGATTGGATTTGATCGGAATCAACTGAACGAGCTGGTGAACAGCATCGATGGCGTGAGCATCGCCAACGACAACAGCGAGGCTCAGGTCGTGATCTCCGGGCGACCAGAGGCCGTGGGCCAGGTGAGTGAACAGCTCAAATGCAAACGGGCGATTCCGCTGGCTGTCTCAGGAGCGTTTCATTCACCCTTCATGGCTGAGGCCGCAGATTATTTCGCCTCCACCCTCGATGGCGTCAGCTTCCGTGATGCCCGCATCCCGGTTCTCAGCAACAGCGATCCCAGCACAACAAGCAACGGTGGAGCGCTGAAAGAGAGGCTGAAGCAGCAGATGACCATGGGTGTGCGCTGGCGGGAAACGATGGCGGCCATGTCAGCCGACGGAGTCGACACCTTGGTTGAAATAGGCCCCGGCAACGTGCTGAGTGGTCTAGCCAAACGCAGCATGGACGGAGTGACCACCGCGCAAATTGCTGGCGCTGCAGATCTTGGCCAGTGAGCGACGCACCGATTGTTCGCACACCGGGACCAAGCCTCACCTATCGCCTGGTGAGTGGTCTGCTCGTGTTTCCCTTGTTCCGATTCCTGTTCCGCGGCAGCACCCAGGGCCTGGAGCATGTGCCGATGGAAGGGCCCTTGGTGGTGGCTTCAAACCATGGATCTCACCTAGACCCACCCTTGCTAGGCCATGCCCTTGGCCGCCCGGTCGCCTTCATGGCCAAGGCTGAATTGTTTGCGATCCCACTGTTGGGCGCTGTGATCCGAGCCTGTGGAGCTTATCCAGTGCGCCGCGGAGCCAGTGATCGCGAAGCGATCCGGACAGCCACCGCCAAACTGGAAGAAGGATGGGCCACTGGGGTGTTCCTCGATGGCACCCGGCAAGCCAACGGTCGCGTGAACAATCCTCTGCCAGGAGCAGCACTTCTGGCGGCTCGCAGCGGCGCTCCGCTGCTGCCTGTGGCGATTGTCAACAGCCACCGCGCGCTTGGCAGCGGTCGGATCTGGCCCCGTCTGGTGCCACTGCAGCTGCGGGTCGGCGCTCCGATTCCACCACCAGCGAGCCGTCGTCGCCCCGACCTGGATGTCACCACAGCGCTGCTGAAAGAGCGGATCAACGACCTGTTGGAACTGGAACAGCCACGTTCCTGAGATCTCGTCCCGTGGCCACCCATGCCACAGCTCGGATCCAGTCCCGCCACGTCTTGAAGGAGCTCTCCGAGACACAGCGAGGCTCACAGGCCACTGGAACACCCGTGAGGTGAATCCCACGGCTTCCTGCCACCACTTGACCCACGGCCATTGATCGAGCCAGATGATCGGCACTGGTCACCAGCAGCAGATGCTTCACCTGCCGATCCTGAAGTTCATCCACCAGGGAGGTGAAATTCCCAAGAGTGTCCTGGGCGCGGTAATCGAGTTCAACCCGCTCGACTTCCATCCCCTCGTCCTGGATTAACCAGGTTGCATATTCCGGGTTGCTGCCACCACTCACCAGCAGAGGCAGCTTCAGCTCGCGGGCCAGGCGAGCTCCTACGCGCTCACGATCCACGTCCCCACCCAGCACGAGTACGAGCTGAGGGGCACTGCGATCAAACAGGGCATGGCGATAGGGCGCAAGAGGACCTGTACCGAACATCCATACCGCCAGGCCGGCACTCAGCAGAATTCCGGCCCGCAGCCCCGCCATCAGACAGGACCCACCGGCGAGGTGGGATAAATCGGCAGAACACCCTGCCAAGGGAGATGATCGCGCCGCTCCAAACTCAGCTGCAGCTGAGTCAGCAGACAAACGACATCAGCCTCCACATCCAGCGCCGCGGAGCGAGCCGGAGTGACAACTCGACCGTCCTCAAGCAAATGGGGGACTTCGATCTCCGTCACCGTGTCTCCAGCAATGCTGTACTGGCCAGCAACCACACCGCGGCGTGGCAGAACCTGGGTGATCCAGAACGGCTGATGACTGCACTGCAGGCGCTGAGCCATCAGAGCGAATGCGCTCACGCCGAGCAAGGGGCAACCCAATTGCTGGGCCAGGGTGCGAGCCATGACCACGCTCAATCTTGTTCCGGTGAAGCCTCCTGGGCCCGTTGCAACAGCAAGCCCCTGAATCTTTGACCAACGGCTCCGGGGCAGCAGGGAATCCACCCGCTCAATCAGGCTGTTGGACAAGCCGCGGCCGTCGTCAAAAACAGCAACACGGGGAGCACCCACCGATTCCTGCACGGCGACCCCGAAACGATCGGTGCAGCTGTGCAGGGCCAGCAGCAGATGTGATGAGGTGGCATCACTCACAACGGTTCAGTTGCGTCATTGCGGGACTGCCTCCCCGGGGCGCAGCCGGCTCCAGCGTCCTGGCTCGGCATCAAAACTGCTGCATGCCCGCACATCCCACTCCACACCTGTGGAGCCACCAGGGAGATCGAGAACAGAGATGTGAATTCGCGGCTCACGAGGTGTCAGATCAGGATGCTCTGTTAGGTGAGGCGCACCGTGCTGACGTTCCACAGCGTGATAGGCCTGGCATCGGTCGACCCAGCGGCAGTCCACGCAAATACACATGTCCTCCTCCGCCGCATCGGATGACATTCTGAATCGCCAAAGCCAATCTGAGCAGGTCTGGCAGCGTTTGGCCGTTGATCAATGGCCCGTGCCATTGATACTCCTGCCTGCGGAAACTGCTTTGGTGGGCGGCGCGGTGAGAGATGCCCTGCTCCATCGCCTGCCGGCACAACAGGACCTCGATCTTGTGGTGAGCTCCGACGCCCTTGGCTTGACGCAGCGGCTGCACCGTGAACTGGGGGGGGCAGCTTCGTTGTGCTGGATGAGAGGCGTGACATCGCCAGACTGGTGCTGCGGGGCTGGACCATCGACATCGCCCAACGGGAAGGAAACAGCCTTGAGGACGATCTCTGGCGCAGGGACTTTCGGCTGAATGCCATTGCAATGCCCCTGAAGACGAGTCGTCTCCTCGTGGATCCCACCGGTGGGCTTGAGGACCTCGTTGAAGGGCGTCTGAGGGCTGTAAGGGAAGCAAACCTCAAAGCGGATCCGCTGCGGCTGTTACGGGGCCTGCGACTGCTGGCGCAGATCCCTCTGACCCTGGATGCCACAACAGCCCACTGGATCCGCAATCTCCGGCATCGGCTCAAGGAGGCAGCACCAGAACGAATCCTGGCGGAAATTGAGAAGCTGGTCGCCGGTCCTTATGCGGATATTGCTCTGCGGCACCTGACCCAACTGGATCTGATCAGTCCCTGGGCCGCCCATCAGACCCTCCCATCCTCAAATGATGCCGCGTTATTCACCTCTGCCGAACGACAGGAGGCGTTGCCCCTAGCCCGTCTGAGCGGCCTGATCAGTGATGAAGGCCTCGCGCAACTGCGCGCAAGCCGTGCGCTCCAGCAGCGTTGCCGACGTCTCCGGTACTGGCTTCAGACCGCGGGTTCAAAGCTGGAGCAGCTGGCGGAAGACGATCGCCTTCAGCTGCACCTTGATCTGGAAGCGGATCTACCGGCACTGATTCTTCATCTGAATCGACCGGTTCAGGACACCTGGCTGAAACGATGGCGGGACTCTGAAGACCCACTGTTTCATCCCCGCTTTCCCCTGAGCGGCAGCACGTTGATGCAGGTCCTGAAGATGCCAGCTGGCCCCTTGATCGGCGATCTCCTGGCCCATCTCCGCAAGGATGCCGCCTTTGGGCGCATCAAGGGGCAAGACCAGGCTCTCCGAGAAGCAAAACGATGGTGGGCCCAAACGAGAGGGGCTCTGTGATTAACTTTGCTGGTGTGTCAACGATGACGGTCCGACACCGACGAATCGCATTTCCCTTCCTTCATGAGCATTCGCTTGTACATCGGCAACCTGCCGCAAACCTTCGATGAACAGGAGCTGGCTGCTCTGCTCAAGTCCATCGGGGAAGGAATTCGCTTTAAGGCTGTCCTGGACCGTGAAACCGGAGCAAGCCGTGGATTCGGTTTTGCCAATGTCGACGATGAAAAAGTTGCTGATGCCCTGATCGAGCAGCTCAACGGCAAGGATTTCGGCGGCAGCAACCTTCGCGTTGAGCGCTCCGAGCGTCGTGAAAGTGGCGGGAATCGTCGGGCTGGATCAAATACCAATGGCCAACCCCAAGCGGCCCGCAAGGCGGTGAACAAAGTCGTTCACAGCGATGCGAAAAGTGAGGGAGCACCCGACCCACGCTGGGCTGGTGAGCTGTCAAAACTGAAGGACCTTCTGGGCAATCAGAAGACAGCGGTCTGAATTCCTTCTCAAAAAACGACTTCAATCAACCCCTTTCAGACGTCTGAGAGGGGTTTTTCATAGGTCTTGGACCTTCCTGGCTGAACGCGCTTCAGCGAGCCTGAGCCAAGAGAAATGAGCGGGGAAGATCGAGAAGCTTGCTGAATTTGCCCACATAGGCGCGATTGTTGAACACGTCGTAATCAATGCGTTCAATGGCATCAAGAATGCCGCGATACAAACGCAGTGAAGTCCAAACCGGCCAACGAGCATCCTTAGAAAGCCACCTCACCCCAGCTTCGGAGCGGGCAAACCACTCGCGGGCCCTCTCCAGCTGAAAAGCCATCAGCTCACGCCAGGCCTGATTCAGCTTCCCTGACATGAGATCATCCTCGGAATAGCCAAAGCGCTTCAGATCCTCCTGGGGCAGATAAATCCGCCCACGGCCGCGATCTTCACCAACATCCCGAAGGATATTGGTGAGCTGGTTGGCAATTCCCAGAGCAACCGCAGCCTCTGACGTATCCGGTTGATGACTCCAGGGAGCAGTCGTGTAGGCCTGATCAACGCCCATCACTCCCTGGGTCATCAAGCCGACTGTCCCAGCCACTCGATAGCAATAGAGCTTGAGATCTTGAAACTGTGGGTATCGGGTCCAGGTGAGGTCCATGCGCTGACCCTCGATCATGTCCAGGTATGGCTGAATTCCCTGCGGGAAACGCTCCAGGGTGTCCACCATCACCGCATCGAGGTCGTCATCAATACGACCTTGGAAAAGAGCACGGGTCTTTTGTTCCCAATGATCCAAGCGATCAGCCAGTTCATGGACCGGACGGGCCTGGGCCTCCGGACTGTCCATTAGCTCATCGGTGCGACGACACCAAACGTAAATCGCCCAAATGGCACGTCTCTTCTCTGGAGGGAGAAGCAACGTACCGATGTAAAAGGTCTTGGCCCACTCGGCGGTCTCCCGACGGCAAGCCTCAAAGGCTGCGTCGAGATCCTGGGAGACGAGGGGCATGATTTAAGCCGTTACCGGCTCACTTGCAGTGGTTGATGATGCCAGCTCGCCGAACTTGCGGTCCACTGCGCCGGCGCACAACTTGCCGCTGAGCACAGCACCCTCCATCGAGGCCAGATAGCGCTGCATGGTGTAATCGCCTGCCAAGAAAAAGTTCTTGATCGGAGTGGTCTGATCAGGGCGCAGTTTCTGACAACCAGGGGTGGTCTTGTAAACCGAAAGGGGCGTCTTAACCACTTTGAATTTACGCAGAGTGGCTGGGTTGTCTCCACCGAAGTGGGTGGGAAACAACTTGTTGAGTTCACCCATCGTGGCCTCGATGATTTCTTCATCTGAACGTCCGATCCAGTCTTTGGCGGGAGCAAACACGAGCTCCAGCATCGACTTATCAGGGTCTTCGTACTCCTTGCAGGTGATGCTCATGTCGGCGTAGACACTGAGCAGTGGCGAGCGGCTGAACAGCAGGTGATCGATATCGGTGAGCTTGCGATCGAACCAGAGATGCAGGTTGATTACCGGCACTCCACGCAGGCCGTCGAGCTTTTTGAAAACGTCCATCTGCTTCCAAGGCTGCGGCAGCAGCAACTTGAAGGGGTCCACCGGTAGAGCACTTACGTAGGCATCGGCGGTGAGATCGAAGCTCTCCTTGCCCTTGATGCCACCGATGTGGAAGGCAGCCACAGAGCCATCGTCATTGAGCTTGATTTCACGCAGAGGGCAATCGAGGTGAACCTCACCGCCAAGCGATTCGATGTGCTCCACCATCGGCTGGCAGAGCCTCTCCGGCGGTGCTCCATCGAGGAAAGCCATTTTGGAGCCGTTCTTCTCCTGCAGAAAACGATTGAGCGCTGTAAGCACAACCGTGGCGGAGATTTCATCGGGATCGATGAAATTCAGCGCCTTGCTCATCGCTAAGAACACTTCATCGTTCACCCGTTCGGGAATGTTGTGGACCCGCAGCCACTCGGTCCAGGAATACTTGTCGCACTCTTCGACATACCCCTGACCCCGGAGCATCGCAGGCACAAGGCCAAGGCCGAAGCTGATTTTCTCAGGCCAGCTCAGCATGTCGTTGTTTCCCAGGATCGCTGCCACACCATTCACAGGGGCTGGCAGATCAGGGAAATCAAAGCGGCTGTAAGTGCCTGGTTCCTCCTGCTGATTGAAGATCATCGAGTGGCTCTTCCACTGCAGCCGGTCTTCGATGTTCAACTCTTTGAAGATTTGAAGCATGTTCGGGTAGGCCCCGAAAAAGATGTGGAGCCCGGTCTCGTACCAGTCACCGTCCTCGTCTTTCCAGGCTGCAACCTTGCCACCGAGCACATCGCGAGCCTCCACCACCACTGGCGTATGGCCAGCATCGGCGAGATATTTGGCGCAGGACAAACCCGCAAGACCGGCTCCGGCAATAGCAACCCGCATGCGGCTGGCTCAGGACTGAAACCAACCTTAAAAGAGCTGGTTCCCCTTCTGCTTCTTAAAGTCCTTGCACACCTTCCCGTGTGACATGGCCGAGACCCTGCTGAAGTGCACAACACGCCATGTACGCCTGTTCACAGCCCGTGTAGTGAACGAGGATCTGGTGGCATCGGATGACCAGCTGACTCTTGATCTGGATCCAGATAACGAGTTCCTCTGGAGCGACGCCACCGTCAGCAAGGTGCAGCAGCAGTTCAAAAACCTTGTCGAGGAAGCCGGGACCGGTGAACTAAGCGATTACACCCTGCGCCGAATCGGCACGGATCTGGAGGGTTTCATCCGTCAGCTGCTCCAAGCCGGGGAGCTGAGCTACAACCCCGACGGGCGTGTTCAGAACTTCTCGATGGGTCTTCCCCGAACTCCTGAACTGCTGTGACTCCACCCCGCTACGACCAAGATCCACGTCGAGGCGATGCACGGCGCGGTGAACCCCGCGACAGCCGCTACGACCGACGCGGAGGCTCAGAGCGGGATTACGGACGCGGCTATCCCCCATCCCAGCCGAGTCAGCAGGAGGGGTTCAAATTCAGCACCCTCACCGTGGCGGTCCTCGCTGGAGTGCTTGTCGTGGGAATTGGCATCGGCAGCGCCGTCACCAGCACGACGCAGGGCGATCAGGGCAACATCGCCAGCTCCCAACAGCTGGACATGGCCGTTCCAGATCCTGAATTCTG
>QCTY01000025.1:0-19963 GCA_003208975.1 Synechococcus sp. AG-676-F02 | reverse complement strand
TCGAGCGCAATGCCCATGCAAAACCCCGGCCATTGCCATCCCGTGGTCCCGCTGCCAGCTTGAAGTCATGAACATACGAATCCTTCTGCGCCGTTGGGCCGGATCTTTGCTTGGGCTTGTGGATGAGTATTGGGCGATGCGGCGTCCCTGGCACTACGGAAATCGCGATCCACAGTGTGAGTTGCACTGTGATGGTCAGCAGTGCCGCCCAGGCCCTTGATCAAGCCCTAATGGGAGAGATCACCCCGTGCAGAACAGCAGTAAAAACTTGAAGTTGATTTGAAGATCTGCCGCATGCATGCATGCAGGATTGATTCGTGAAACCGGTGCCCATCAAGGCAGCGATCTATCATCAGGCTGCAGATTCTTTGGACTGGATTTTTTCCCGCCAATTCGGGCCCAGTTCAGAAATCAGATCTTGCTCGAGGGAGCGCAGATAGCGCTTGCGTTGCCCAGATTCACCGCCCAACCAAGTTGGAATTTCGAAAATTCTTGACTCATCCATGCTGGAAGGATCCCACAGAGACGCTGATCAGGAAAGGAAAGGTCTCTATTCGTGTGATCCCGATGACACAAGCAGGATGACGACTTGTTCTGTCGACAAGCACGTCAATTCCATTTTCTTAGGCCTCCGCCTCTTCGGCAATGCGCCTTAACACCGATTGCCACCGGCCTGGCCAGTGACGAGAGTGTGTCTGTCGAGATCGGAGGAGCCCATGACGGCAGACACTCCACCTGAGTCCAAAGCAGAAGCAAGCTGACTTCAGGCACTTGCTCCAACAGGCTCAAGCAGACGAGTTTTGGTCCTTTGGTAGGCACGCACAGGTCCGCCACGCCAATCGACCCTCCATTTGCACTGACAAAACGTGCTTCAGGAGAACAGGGCCGCCTGTTCGAGCCATTGGATTCAGGTGTACCTCCAGTTGGATGCTTCGCAGCTTTCGTTCAGTTCACTGACGTTCGATTAGGCACAACGCTTCACGGCCTCAGCATCACTGAATCAATGGTTTGCGACATGCACAAACGAACGAGGTAGGCCGTTTCTTCCATCGGGAAAAAACGGTCTCCACACGTCTGTCCTAAACGGATGGGTTTCATGCCCCCAGATCCTTTCATCAGAAGGGATCTGGGGGCTGATTCAATGGACGAATAAAATAGGAGGACGACATCAATACCTTCTAACGCCACTACCGAAAGGAAAAAGTGACCAAATTGATTCGACCACTTATGAACGACACAGATCAACCAAGGGCAACTCGATAATCAATTCGAGACAAATGGCTTGGAAGAGTGATGAACAATAATGCGAAGATTGCCATTATCATCGCGCAGATATCCAAATGTTTTATCAACAGTACTCTTGGATCCATCAGCCGCTTCAATATGGACCCAGCCCATAGCGTTGGCAGTGCTTCCAAAACTTTGAATTACAAAGATCTCTGGCTTGCATTTCACCCAGGGGCTCCGGTTTGAACCAGGGGTTCCAATCGCGAAGCCTGAATCCTTGAATGCTGGGTCCCCACCCACAAAATAAGAAAGGGCACCGGCACTGGTTTCACGGAATGTTGTGGAACCCTTCGCCCAGGTGGGCTTGAAGGCGACAGGACCAAATTGATATCCATAAGCAGCATCAATCACACCAGAAGCCAATGGCTTGGACTTGGCGAGACCACCCTCGGTGTGTGCCTTGCTGATTGATATCAGGGCTGCACACCATGCATCCTGAGCCGCCTTCACCTCAGAAGCATCGATCGTGTCTGACATCAAAGCCGGCTTGGCATCAACAGCATTGATACCGAAAAGGAATGCTGGAGCCGCAATCGCCAGCGGAACAACTGATTTAAACACTGTTGAAAAAATTTTAGACGATCAAGTTGTAATCATAAACACAACACATGGCAAGTATTCCTTCGCAACAAGACAGCGACAATCCACTCAAAGTATGAGCACCTGAGTTTTACTCAAAGGGTGCTCTTCGACTGAGCCGACAAACGGTAAAGGTTAAACTCAAAAATCGGCACCTGCAGATCATAAAAATCAGCGCTGAAATCATAAAATATTTGCAAACATTTTTGGCCTTTCAAACACATGCCAATTAACTGGTTTTTTTTAATTTAGAACACTGGATTACCTGTGAACGTTGATCTCCTGGGTGCCCAACAAAGGGTCAATCCATCTTGTTCTGCCGTTCTGCAGATTCGATGCTCATCGAGGATTGAATGGTCCCGAGAACGCTTCGCTCTCTGTGCTGACGCAAGAGTGCATCCGCCTCAGCGACATGGCGCAGATATTGCTCTTGATCCGAAGCGCTGTAGGCCTGCGCCATTCGTTCGAAATATGCCCGCTCCATTGACATTTCATCCTTTCCATCATCCAGCGAAAGTTAAGAGCTGAACGCAGCACCCATCGTGATGGATGCAACAGAACGGCAAGCTTCGATCAACCTGCGTAGCGTTGGAATGACACGTGTGAGGCCTTTGAATCGGATCGTTGCATCGCTGCTCTCGGCTGCCGCTCTGTTGGTATGCCCAGGCTCAGAAGCCGCAGAACGGGCCTTTTTCCGATCACCACCCACCGCGGTTTCCCTGCACAACCCCGCCTCCACCGAAAACCAACGCAACCGCACCACCATCAGCGTTGTTGTTCCCGACACCGCCGGTACGGCTTTGCAGGAGGTGATTCTGTATCAGATCGGCACCACGGAGCCCTGGGACTGGGGCAGAAAGCAACCGGAGCTGTATTTGGGCAACTACGGCATGCGCAAAAAAGGTGAAACGGGATTGGCTGCCGCCAGCGTTTCTGACAAGGGCGATGAGTTGACCATCCGACTGGAACCGCCGATCGAGCCAGGCCAGCAGGTGAATCTGATTTTTCGGGGGACAAATCCCGATGCCGATATCTATATGTGGTCAACGAGCTTCGTTCCAGCCGGAGACAACCCTCGGGTCAGCGACGGACCAACCCTGCGGCAACACGTTTATCGCATCGAAAGCTTCAACTGAACGGCGATGGCCATTTCAACCTTTCCTTCCTTCGCTGCCCAGGCGGATTATTCGCTGCTGAAAGCCCTGCGCGCTGATCCGGATGCCACGGACGACGGCATGGATCACCGTCCTCGACCGGTGTTTTCGGGTCATTACGTGCCGGTACGGCCGACACCGATCCCGCAATCGCAGTACGTGGCCCACAGCCAGACCCTCTTCGCAGAGCTGGGGCTGAACGATGAACTCGCCCGCGATCCTTCCTTCCAGGGGCTGTTTTCCGGAGACATCAGCGTCGCCACAGACGCGATGCGTCCCTGGGGCTGGGCCACCGGCTATGCCCTCTCGATCTATGGGACGGAATACATCCAGCAGTGTCCCTTCGGCACTGGCAACGGCTACGGCGATGGCCGGGCAATGTCGGTGTTTGAGGGGGTCTTCCTGGGACGGCGCTGGGAGATGCAGCTCAAAGGTGGTGGCCCCACCCCCTATTGCCGCGGTGCCGATGGGCGTGCCGTGCTGCGTTCCAGTGTGCGGGAATTTCTGGCCCAGGAGTTCATGCAGGCCCTTGGGGTTCCCAGCTCTCGTTCGCTGACGCTGTATGTGTCGCATCAGGAAAAGGTGCGCCGTCCCTGGTACGCGGAGAACTCGCGCAGCTTTGAGCCGGATGTGATGGCGGATAACGCGGCGGCGATCAGCACCCGGGTGGCCCCTTCATTCCTGAGGGTGGGGCAGATCGAACTGTTCGCCCGGCGCGTGCGCGCCAAAGCCCATCCTCAGGCGATGGAGGAATTGACTCTGATCGTTGAGCACCTGATCGATCGCAACTACCGCGATGAGATCGATCCTGCGCTGCCGTTTGCGGAGCAGATCGTGGAGCTTGCACGGTTGTTCCAAGAACGACTCACCGCGCTGGTGGCCGGTTGGATGCGAGTGGGCTACTGCCAAGGCAACTTCAACAGCGATAACTGCGCCGCCGGCGGCTACACCCTGGATTACGGCCCCTTCGGCTTCTGCGAATTGTTCGACCCGCGGTTTCAACCATGGACCGGTGGCGGCGAGCACTTCTGCTTCTTCAACCAGCCCCAGGCGGCAGAAGCCAACTACAGGATGTTCTGGAGCGCCCTACGTGAGCTGCTTAACGATCACGAGGACGCCAGAACTGAACTCGATGCACTGCGAGAGGGCTTCCCTGCCGCGATGCAGGACCAGATGAATGCGATGTGGGCCGCCAAGATGGGACTGAAGCAGCACAACGACAAGCTGTTGCAGGAGCTGCTGCAGCTGTTGATGTCCTCCCGAGCGGACTACTGCAAGACCTTCCGGAGCCTCAGCTCGATTCCCGAGACCGTTGCAGAACTGCAGGACAGCTTTTATCTGCCCTGTCCAGACGAACTGAAGCCACGCTGGGACAGCTGGCTTCAGCGCTGGCGAGGCGTTCTGAGTGAGCAGGGTTCACTCGATGCGGCCGCGGAAGCCATGGCACAGGTGAATCCAGCCATCACCTGGAGGGAGTGGTTGGTGGCGCCGGCCTATCAGCAGGCCGAACAAGGGGACTACAGCCTGATCGCAGACCTGCAGAAGGTGTTCCTCTCTCCCTATGCCACTCCGCCCAATGATCAGGCAGAGCGAATGGATCAGCTGAAGCCCCGTGAATTCTTCAATGCCGGCGGCGTTTCGCATTACAGCTGTTCGTCCTGAGCAACAACAACCCAACCCGTCGCCGTTGTTACCGGCGGAGTGATGGGTCATGACAGATCAAGCTTCCATCAGGCTCGATTGATCTCTTTTGGAACCAGCATCGTTAGGTTGCCGTTCTTCTGAACTTGGACGTTGACACTCCCTTCGGTTCAACCACCAAGCATCGTCAGCGTAGGCAATATTCATGGGGCATGGCAACTGCTGAGCTACCAGGTTGAGGTGAAAACCAATGGCGATTTTTTCACCCCCATGGGAACTCATCCCAGTGGTTATGTGATCTTCACGCCGGAAGGTCGCCTTTCCTTCACCCTTGCAGCGGAAGGACGCCAACCGGCTGAATCCATGGCCGATCGTGCCGCTCTGCAAAGCAGCCTGATCGCTTACACCGGCACCTACAGGCTCGAAAAGAATCGCTGGATCACGCAGGTGGATGTGGCCTGGAATCCAGAGTGGGTGGGCACCGAGCAGACCCGTTTCTTCAGCATCAGCGATAACCAGCTGCTCACCGTTCACACCCCTTGGCGCGTGATGCCCAACTGGCCCGAGCGTGGCCTGACACGCAGCATCGTGCGATTCAAACGCTGCACTTGATGCTTCAGCTGGGGAAGCTGAAGGGAACAAATACCCCCTGGGCAGGAAATAAAATCAGTGGCTCCCGTAACAAATCTCACTTAACTTTGATTGGGACCTACGGGTTCTCAATGCGTCGATGAGGCGGGCTGAGGGGTCCGCCTTTTTCTGGAAAGGACCGTCACGACTTGTGGCAGCTGGCGCGAAAACGATTGGCAGTCGAAGTGGCGGCATGTTTCGTCTTGCGGCCGCTGACCCGTTTGCGCCACATCCGAAACGACGAGGCTTTCATCTGAGAGCGCATGAGTTGAATCACCTCTGGCTCCGACAAACCGAATTGGTATGCAATGGCCTCGAAGGGCGTTCGGTCCTCCCAGGCCATTTCAATCACCCTGTCGAGATCTTCGGACTCCAGAACTCGCAAGTGGGCCAGCACGAAACCTGTTTGTTCTAGCGAGATCGATGCGTTGCTAGACAAGAGATGGACTTACGCAGGGGAGGAATCCCTTGACGACTTACACAGTTCTCACAGGCTCAGCATTTGTTTTGATCCTGATGCTGAACGTGATCGCAGCCGATCACCTGGGCAGCCGCCTGCACAAGCGTTTCGGCGACTGGAAAAATCGACGCAACGTTGTTGCCGGTCATCCGGAAATGCGGGGTATTTCGCTCGACAACGATCCGCTGCTCACCTATCAGGCCAGCGCCGAGCTTCGAGATTTCATCTTTGATAACGACGAGCCGGGGGAGGACCGCCCCTTCCTCTCATCTCCACTCAACGATCTCGACGACATCGATTACGCCTGATGCCAGCCTGACGAAGGGGGCGATAGCGTTGCGATTGATCGGGCCCAGGGTTGATGACCAGCACGCCTCTGCCCAGCACTGGAGCAGTGACCGGCCTGAAGGAAACACTTGATTTCTTCGGTGATCCGAGCTTCACCCAGCAACGGTTTGAGCAGTACGGCGATGTGTTCGAGACCCGCTTGCTGGCCCAGCGGATTGTGTTCATCCGTGGTGAACACGCCATTGGTGATCTACTGAGCCAAGGGGATGCCCTTGAGGGCTGGTGGCCGGAAAGCGTGCGGCAGTTGCTCGGCAACCGCTCCCTGGCCAATCGCAGCGGCCCTGCCCACAGAGCCCGGCGCCGCGTGGTGGGGCAGCTGTTCTCAAGTTCAGCGCTCGAGCGCTACATCCCGTCCATCAAAGCCCTGATCGAGGAGGTGACCAACGATCTGCTGGAGGCGGCAACAGCCACGCCCCTGGCTGAGCGGATGCGTCGGTTTGCATTCGCCGTGATTGCCAGCACGGTGCTGGGCCTGGATGAGGCGAACCGCGATGCCCTGTTCGAGGATTTCGAAATCTGGACCAGGGCGCTGTTCTCAATCCCTGTGGCCCTGCCCGGCACTCCCTTCGCCAAAGCGATGGCAGCGCGGCAACGGCTGCTGAAGCGTTTGAAAACCGTTCTTGTGAAACGGGATCAGAGCAGGGGTGGCCTTGATTTGCTCAGCGACGGGCTGGATGAGGCGGGCATACCGCTGGATGACGATGACCTGGCTGAGCAGTTGCTGCTTCTACTGTTCGCTGGCTACGAAACCACAGCCTCCTCCCTGAGCTGTCTGTTCCGGGCGCTTCTGCTCAACACGGAGGTGGCGAACTGGCTGCAGGCCGATCTTGCGGGTGGCTTGCCGAGCCCATGTCTCGATGCAACAGTGCTGGAGGTTATGCGACTGACGCCGCCGGTGGGTGGATTCTTCCGCCGCAGCCTCCGGCCGGTGCAGCTGGCGGGGGTGGATGTGCCTGAGAACAGTGTGATTCAGGTGGTGCTGACACCGTCACATCCGGCCGATGCCACTGATCTGGCGGCGTTCCGGCCCCAGCGACATCTGAACGGTTCCTTTGAGCAGACCCTGCTTCCCTTCGGTGGCGGACAGCGGGTGTGTCTGGGCAAGGCCCTGGCCCAACTGGAGATCCGGCTGATGGCGATGGGCTTGCTGAGCAGGCTGAAGCTGGAGCTGCTGCCGGGTCAGGATCTGTCGCTGCAACTGATCCCCAGCCCCACGCCGCGGAGTGGATTACTGGTGCAGGCTCAGGCGATCCACTGATCGGCATCCATGATCCGCTTGATCAGCAGCCCCAGACGTTTGAACTCAGCGAAGTTCACATCCTTCACCGTCTGATCCAGTCCGCAGTCGAGCCAGACACCATCGCGCTTCTCGTCGATGGTGAAGTCCTGCTCCAGGGTGTCGCGGCGGATGCGGTAGGTGATGCCGTCCTCATGCAGAAAGTCGGCGGAGATCAGCTGCAGACCCATTCGGGGTTCCGTTCAGTCCAGAGATGGTGGCGCGAAGGTGTCGGCCACCGCAACGATCCAGCGAGCTGCTGCGGCCGTGACCTGCTCCTTGGTGACATTGAAATCCAGGTCATGGCCCTGTTCAAGCAGATCGGGAATGATCGTCTGCCAGGTCATGCCGGCGGCACTGGCATTGAGATCGCCGATCAGAACAAAGGCCTTGGCCGCCCCGGTGACGGCATCGGTGTAGTCGGTATTGGCAGACACTTTGCTGCGGTACCAGTCGCCCACCTGATCACGCTGGGCCTTGCTGAGGAAAGGGGGAGCTCCCACCAGATAGGCATCAAGCACCAGCATCGGGCTCGGCACAGAGCGTCCGGGGTGCTTAAGGGAAAACCAGGCCTGGCCGATCGATGCAGCATCGGGCCAGTGGCAGAGAATCGCGGCGTCCTGGCTGTCGAGGGATGTCTGGGCCGCCAGCTCATCAATCCGCTTCAGCAGTGCATCGCCCCCGATCGGTGGCTGATCACGACTGCGTTCAGCGCGCGACTCATTGATGGCCTCGGCGACGGCTGCTTTGTTCTGTTCCAGTTGCTCGAGAGCCTGCTTGAGTTTGGCGTCGGCGTCTGGCTGAGGCACCACGGGCTTCACTGCAAAAAACAACCTATTCCGCCGGTCTGAAAAGAAACATGCCGGTTCGTTCCCATGTGGGAGTATTTGCGCGTTTCCTTCCTGTTCATGCAGAAACTGCGCCTCGGCCTTTACGGAGCTCTCACCGTTGCCGGCATCGGCTGGCCCTGGCTGTGCATCTACAAATTCATCAAGGAAACAGAAGCGCTTGGGCTCACCGATCCCATTGAGATTGTGAATCTGTTTTCCGCCGGTGTCTGGGCCAACGCATCAGCGGGCTTCATTGCCGCTGATCTCACACTGGTTCTCATCGCATCCTTCATCTTCTATGCCGCGGAAGGGATGAGGATCGGAATGAAGCGCTGGTACCTCTACATTCCAGCCACGTTTGCCCTTTCGTTTGCCTTCTCCTTCGGCTTGTTCATGTTCAACCGCGAGAAGCTGATCCAACAGGGCACACCAACCGCAAAAGCCGCCTGAGATCAGGCTCCAATCATCGACGGGCTGACATCAGCTCAGCCCGTTCAACAATCCTCGGTGGGAAGATGAAATTCCAGGAAAAGCGCTTCAGCGTCAGCCAATCGCCGATCTGATCGAAGCTGAAACACTTTGATCTTCCACCACGACCAAACGTTGGACCCCAGCAGAGTGTCTAGGGAGAAGCGATCCATCCCAGCAAAATTACTGGGGAATTTTTAAGGCCAAAACCAGATTTTTAGCTTGCAAACGCTTCTGGCGGAGATAACCAATACAACAGTCGGTATCGACAAAAACCTGGCAGAGAGCAACATTTGAGAGCTTAAAATGTTGCTATTGATCTCAACTTGCCATCTATCTCAACTTGCCGTTGAGAGATCTCCCATGAGCACGAGGAAGACCAGGCTTTTTACTCCAAACAGCTTGACGTTCAGAGATCCTGAGCCTTGGAATTCATCTGTTGACCATTGAAATCAACATTGCGATGCACCTGGCGCAACTGCTCACGCAGGATGACCGGATCGTCGCAATGGGAACGGCGGTAAAGATCCTTGATTTTGCGAGATTCCTCGTCGAGAAGTTCGAGTTCGTAGGCATCGGGCACACCCACGGTGAAGTCCTCAATCTGACGATCCTCAAATTGGTTTTCGAGGGTCATCAGCTCTTTGAGGGAATCGCTCATGAACAGACAGCTGGACGCCATCAATTTGAGATTTTCCTTGATCTTGACATCGGCCTTTTCCCTAACATCCCGCGCTTTCTCAATCGTGGCAATCAGATCGCTACTGGCGGAATCCTCCATCGTGGAGGCATGAACCGGCAGCCCCAGGGCAAAACTCAGCACGAGCGACAAAACCATTGCCAGGGCCGACCGAAAAGCCTTCATCCACGGTTTCAAGCTGGCATCACGATAACGAGGCTTGATTGAAACGAAGATGAAGGTTGCTGAATCCGCTTGTGAGGAACAGATCCATGTTCAATGACTGACTCCAGCAAACGTCAGCACGCTCCAGCGGAAGGGCAACGCACCAAACCAGGCTCCTGAGGGAGTCAGAGATGGAAAGGCTTCAGACTCCGATCAGGTGCAACATCATCTCCACGGCACCAAGGCCGAGAAGAAAGGTGGCGGCGAGGAATCCGATCTCTTGTTTGGAATTAGCCACTGAGGCCAGGGTGGCTCCACCAGCAGGACTTCCAAAAAACTAAAGAGAATCAAAAGGAGAAACATTACGGCAGATCACGTTTCACATGTGGAAAAGTAAATCCGTTGCAAGGCAGCGAATCTGGGGCGTTCATGCCAACTTTGCACAACTCAATTTCCCTGTTAAAAGAAATTCAAAAGGGCCACTTCATGCCTTGCGTTCCAGTACCGGGTACTGGAAATAAGCTCCGCCATGCCAACGCCAGGCCGGCACCTGATCACCGAGAGCGGCATTGCGAATATCTTCCGCTTTCACCACCAGCACCGGCCGCTGGCGCTCAATCACCTGCAGATACTTTCGGGACGTTGTACGCAGGGTGGGCACCACAACCATGTCCACAGACTGATCCTCCGGCACCTCACCTTTCAGGCTGAGCCGTGGACCGATCACGGCATTGAGGTGATTGCCTTCTTCCGTCAGCAGGGAACAGCCGGCGTTGGAGTGGGTGAGGAAATAACGCATGCCTGCAGCGAGCTGAAGGCTGCTTTTGCTCCAATGGGCCTGGAAGGCGCCTCTGGCCTGTCGGTAATCCGCTGCGCGATCAGGGGAAAGGTAGGCCCGAACGCGATCACGGTGCCGCGCCGCCAGCAGATCGGCGACCAGCACCACCGGCACCCCATAACGATGGGCCTGCTGGATTCGCTGATTGGTCTCCAGATCCGCCAGATCGGAAACAAGCATCACCATGCACTCTTTTTTGCGCACGGCGTCCACGTTGATCTTGCCGAGGGAGAAGAGTCCGAAGTCCTCCGTGATCCGGCTGCGCGCGGCTTCAAAGTCGGCGCACTTGTCTCGGCTGGTGCGAGCGAACAGCACTCCCTGACCGGGCTCAAGATCGATGAACTCCAACACCCAGGGGCCGTCGCTCTGCTCAGCAACAGGTGGCTGTTCAACCTTGGCGATCGGTGCCGGTGCGGCCGCCTCAGTACTTTTGGGAGTGAATTGCACCTGTGCGGTGTGGGAGCTCTGATTGCGGATCACCTGCCGCAACACCCGCCAGAGCCCAAAAGCCAGTGCCGCGCAGACCAGAGCGATCACCACACCAGACACCATTCAGCATTCATTAAGGAATGTGAAGCATAGGGCTCGGCGCCGCGAATCGACTGGGATCAGACAGCCTTAGAAGCGACCCTGCACCAGGCGAAAATCCCAGTCGGTAAAGGGTTTGCGCTGTTCAACCAGCTCCTGGTATTCCGGGCTGTTGTAGAGATCGATGCCGTTCTGAAGCGTTGAGCCTGGGCAGGCCATCACAACGGTGAGCGGGCCGCCATCCCCCTCCATCATCAGCGTGTTGCGCTCGCGGGCGATGTATTCACAGCCCCACTGCTCGATCAGAGCATCCACCTTGTCCACATACCCCTGCATCGCCGGATCGGGCCGGGTGGTTCCCGTGACCACCGCCAGACCGTAGGTCTGAAGAGGCTTGGGAATCAGAACACCGATCACGACACCGAGTGAACCGGCGGCGACCCCCACAAGGGCCGTGATGTTGAGCTTCATGGTTCAGCAGATGAGCCTTGGCAATGTTCTAGGCACAGCAAGCATCTCTACCATCAGCCTGCAGATCGTGAACCGGTGCTTTGACGTGCGGCTGATTGGATCAAAGCCAGCACCAAAACAGCAGACAACGGAGTTTGGATCAGCCTTCGCTGCGCTCGAAGCCAACCGATGCCTGCCGCTTGGGCTGCTGGCCGCTGGAACACTGGGCGCTGTGGTCACCCCCCCACGCACCGCTGGCAACCTTTACAGCGATCAGGCCACAGGCTTTGGGCTGAGGGGATATCCGCTGGAACAGCTGTCGCTCACCTGGGCGGTGGTGATGGGTGCGGGAACTGTGGCGGTGGCCTTTCTTGCCAGCCAGGGACCTGGCTTCCGGCGGCGCAGCTGGAGCGGACACGCTCTGTGGAGCCTGCTGGCGCTGACCGGCGGATTCCTGCTGTATCAGGGGACGATCGCTCTGGTTTATCCCGTCATTGTTGATGGCCACACACTTGGAGCGGATGTGATCACAGGGCTGCTGCGCCAGCAGCTTGTCTGGGGAGGTGCCTTGGCACTGGGGCACGGCCTCTGGCTGCGACTCAACATCACCCAGACCGCATCAATCCGCCCAGCAAAAAGCCCCGGCGAACCGGGGCTCTAGCTCAACCTTGGACGGGTCTACTTTTTATAGACCGGTGGGCTGGCGTAATGCGAACGCTGAGAACAAAAGCTACGTCGAAACGAAATTGATGAGGGTTCTCCCCTCACTCGACTTCCCGATCGAGTGAGGGGGGTGCATGAACCCGTCGATCCCGTCCAAGGACGACATCCGAATCATGCACCAACAGCGGTCTTATTGAGAGTGATAAACAACAGCAATTGGCGTGCGATCCATTACTAGGTGTAAATGCTCCCCGTGTAACGGGCACGTCGTATCAACACTCGGTCAAATGGCCTGAGAAGGCAATGAGCAGGACGGCTGATTGCCGATGGCCCGGCAACTGACGAGAGTGTGCTCATCGAATCGGAGGCGCCATGACGGACGACACTCCACCCGAGCAGACTCCAGAAGCAGCCTGACTTCTTGGCCCCTGCTCCAACAGTTTCCACCCAACTGTGGGCAGCTCGTCTGTGACGACACTGATGGACGTCTGATCAGTCGATTCTCCTCAGCACCGCTGCAAGGTGCCCCGCAGGAGACAAGCCCGACACCTGGACCCATGGCCCCAGGGTGCCAATTGCCAGACGCTTCTCCCCTCACGATCAGAACCACTGAACGGATGGGTCAAGCATGCACAAACGAGCGAGCTAGGCCGTCTTTCCACCTGGAATGAACGGCCCAGCAAATCTGAACAATCACGTTCAGGACAAGTCCCCCCAGAAGCCCATCATCACGCGGGCTCTGGGGGCTTGTTCATGGAAAGAATCGAACAATGGAACGTCAGACACTCGCTGACATGGGGGACTAAACCCCTTTGAACAATCGCTCAATTGGGGGATGAGATCCCGAAACAAAAGGGCGACAGTGTGTTCACGGGGCAAAGGCCTTACAACACACACAGGGAAGGGACATGACAACTCTGGAGTTCACATTCACCACGTCTTTCGCATCACCCCTTGAATCTGAATGTCCCATATCAGATGGTTGTTGCAAGCAGCAATTCCATCAAAACCAGTGTCATCAAAACCCGTGCCATGAAAACCAGTGCAAAGCGCCATAGCAGCTGTCGACAGCTTGATTCACTGAGCTGATGATCAGTCGGGAAGCCTGATGCCCACGAGACGAGGGCTGAGAGCAATACAAAACCCGCAAGGGAAAAGCAGGGGGCGTTGATTGTCGCTATCTATCTCCCGACAGAAATAAGAAAAAAGAGGCTGGTCGTCGATTCTGGTGATCTTGATGACAGAACACTTCGGGGAAGCCAAGGACAATTGGCCAAAGCACCTGGGCAAACCGCCAGCGCACAAACATCACACCAAACAAAGGAGCACAGCATGAGTCGACGCGGAATCCATCCACTGCTGATGGGCCTTGAGCGAACGCAACAAGCAACAACATCAAGGCAACCATTTCAACTGACGGGCCTGGAATCAGGGCAAAGGAAGCGCTATCTGCGATCAGAAGCTGAAGATGCTGCCAAAGCCGCTGCTGTGGGCATTCAATGCAACAGCTGAACTGATCAAGAGCAACCACAATCCAGAGTTGAAATACCACCTTTTTGGTACTTGGTGATTTTCCAGTTAAGAACACTGGCGGGGATCTGAAACGGGGATTGAACACTCCGTCTGTTGCACTTATGGCAAATGCAATCAATCAACAGATGCTCCATCTGCCTGCCATCGCCGTACACCTGGAAATTAACTGCCTCTAAATCACCAACCCTTTCCCCCTTTTTGATCTTGCAGAAGTTGAGCAGATACTCAAGCCCCTTGTCTGTCATCGATCTATTCTCAATGTTTTCAGCTTAGATCCGGCTCATGGCAACGCGTCTGCAATAAAAAGCACATTCCTGGCTGTAAAAGCATGAATAGGCCCCATGAAAAAATTCAGGGAGAGCAGGCACCATCCAATCCAGCAATCAACATGCATGCGGGAGAAGTCCAACAGCCAACAAAAGAGAAGGATTAGTTGAGTAGAAAATCACAGGCCTGGTTCAACTCCTCAAGCCATTTCTGCTCATTTTCAGCAGTACATACATGATTGACGCCACTTGCCCTGATGCTTCCCTTCCAGCATTGATAGTTTTTATTCAAAACAACTGAGTACGGAGCACTGCGCCGATCGCTATCTTGCTCTCGCCAAATCTCACATCGCAGGGCTTGATAGTCTGCATCAGACAAATTATTGCAACCACCGAGAAGAGACAAGCAAGCAAGATCAATCCGAAGAATCGAATCATGCCGGATCAATATCGATAGCCGCAGCAAATCATTTCTTTCGATGGTTTCTCTAACAGCCCAGTCGAATATTTGATGAAGACAACCTGATCAACAGAAGGCCGGAGTCGTCTGGGACAGCAACCCTGATGCTGCTGCTCTGATCAGAACAGCAATGTGATCCCGTTCAGAACGAAAGACCCAAAACCCCGAAGACCACCTGATTGATCAGCGAGTGACCGGTGAGCGCTTCAGTGGCGATACCCACCGCAAAGCCAACCATGGCCAGTCGGCCATTCAGCCGTTCCGCACGCCTGAAATAAAAACCTTCGGCCTGCTCGACTGCAGAGGCGAAACGCTCTTGCCGTTGACCGGTGCGAGGCATGATTGCTTCTTCCAAGTTCGGCGACTGTAGAAGAATTCTTCAGCTCCGCAGCTGGAACTGACCCCCATGAGTGGATCGCATGGGGACCAGCAGGACTTTCCAGCTTCTGATATGCACTGAAGCCATCAGACGAGAGGTCTCCGTCACAGATCCCTCGCACCCAACATGGCCCTCACCATGGGGCCATGCCAGTGCAAATGTTTCAAGAAAGGCCAACAAACATCCCGGCATCAACTGCGCAACAGCTGGATCCAGCCCCTAATCCTGCCGAAAAGGGGGCTGAGTGCATTCCAGCTGTCGTCAACCGTTTCATGGGTCAACGACTGAGAAACCCGCCTTCATTCAGGTTACTCAATGAAATACTGGCTGAACGAGCCCTGTGAAGAGTGCTCGAATGAATGAGCAGCAGACTCAAAAGAAACAGATTCACCAAGCGGTTGATCTGCACCTTCAAATTGCACTGCTTTGGTGAACGGGAACTGATCCCCACAGCTCCCACTGATGAGGATCAGCATGAGATTGTTCCAGCTCCCGATGGTGGTTCATCTCCATCGGAGGAGGGTCACCTCTGCATGAATCCCTCTCCACCAAGCTGGCTTTAACAACACGGGCACGTCGAGCCCAGATGATGAAAGATGCGGTATCCAACCATCACACCGTTCCGTACGGTTTCAACCATTTCAACCGAAAACAGGCACAAAAAAACCCTTGCACAAGGCAAGGGTTATCCGCAGTCAAACAAACTAATAAACGTTTGAGAGTTGCTGAAACGAGTCCCAGACGTAATGACCAACAATGTTGGCACCACATCCAAGCGTGGCAACAAACAAGCCGAAACAAAACAGCTTGATGTAGCCAGAACGATCGTCAGGTACCCAAACGTCGGGCTCGGTACTCCTCACAGAATCAGCCGATGCCGATTTGGGAAAGGATGCCCTGGCCGGTGAAAAGCTCAGTGCCAACACCGATGATGAAGCCCATCATTGCCAGGCGGCCGTTCCACTGCTCAGCAAATGCGGAGAAACCGAATTTTGCGTCGTCCATGGGATCCAAAAGAATTCCTCAAAACTGTAACGAACCATTAACGCCGTTCGTGGCGAGAGGTGACGCCTGATACCGATCCAGATCCGACACAATCTGATCAGATCAGTTTTGTGCGGCCCAGCAGGTACCCCGCCACCAGACCGATCGCACCGCCCTGCAGTTGCCAGAGCTGCTTGCGATGACGCCAGCCAGCCCGATCCAAGGCAATACCCGCCAACACCGAGGCAACAATCACAAGCACCAGAACGAATTTGGCCATCGATCCACACCTTATGGAATCGGTTTAGCGAACCAAGCAGCCTTCAGCAGCTCCCAGAAAAGATCACTCCAGAGGGCTTGCTCACCCGTATTAGGCGAAAACAACCACAAAAAAGTGTTTCGTGATTGGTGTTTCGTGATTGGTGTTTCATGATTGGTATTTCTGGCTGTGAACTGATGGGTGATCAGGTGCTTGACAATGGGCTTTACCCAGCAACGGCTCCATACAAAACTGACTATTTAAAGGTGAATGGGCATCAGATTTATTATGAAATAAGCGGCAATCCTGATGGACCTACGGCCCTGTTTCTGCATGGAGGCCCTGGTGGCGGAACATCAGCCCTTGATCGATGCTTTTTCAATCCAGAGCATTACAGAGTTGTCTTAGTGGATCAACGCGGCTCCGGGAAAAGTATTCCCAATGCAAGCCATGATTATGAGGGAGCGCTGTTAAACAATTCAACCCAATATCTGATGGAAGACATCGAACTGCTCAGGGAGGAGCTGTCGCTCGATCATTGGCAACTGATTCTGGGAGGCAGCTGGGGGACAACACTGGCCATTGCCTACGCCGAGCAATACCCGAACAGATGCAGGCAAATTCTGCTCCGCGGAATTTTCACGGCCCTCCCCGATGAAATCGATGCTTTGTTCCAAAACGGCACAACAGCCAATCACTACCCGGAAGAGTGGGGCAAGTACACGTCTTACATTCAGAAAACAAGCCAGAACTGGGATCTGGACCAACAAAATCTGCTTGCAGCCTATCAAAAAAGGCTGTTCGACCCTGATCAACGCCTGGATGCGGCCAAGGCGTTTGCAGGATATGAGCTGTCGATTTCCTGCCTGTATCGCAATGATGAACGCGTCAGAAGCGTCCTATCCAATCCAGACAAGTTGGTGCCATTTGCCTCGCTTGAGGTGCACTACATGCTGCATGGGTGTTTTCTAAAGAGAGGTCAGTTACTTGAGAACATCCGTGCCATCAAAAATCATCGAATTCATATCGTCCACGGCAGGAACGACTCCGTATGCCTGCCACGAGCTGCTTGGAGATTTTATCAATCGTTAAAAAACGAAGGCGCACAAAACAACGTGACGCTCAACTTTATTCAGGCCGCTGGTCATTCCGACAACGATCAAAACATCGCCCTTGCCTTAAAAGAAGCCACTGATCAATTGATCACGGAAGTCTGATCATTCTCCAGGCCAGTCTTGGGCACAGTCATCAAGCATTCGCCCCTGGCCCACATGAAATGGTTGCGTAGGGGCGTTGGTGCGAAGGCGCTTAAGGGCGCCTTAGGAAGGCAAACCAGCCAACGCACTCCTGATTCAGAACTGCGGATAGGCGTTCGACATTCCCCACACTGCCAAGACTCCAATGCAGGCAAAGGTGATTGCTGCCCAAACAGCGGTGGTTGCACTGGAATTACGCGCGAGTGGAAGCTGCAGTTTGCGTGCCATCGAATGAACCAATGAATCTCACATCTGTGATGGCTGAAATCACTCCTCATGCGCAAGCAATATCAGCGACAAAACACAGTGGACTTGATCGCCGCATGGGGCAGCCACTTGGGAGGGATCGTCTCCTGGCGCCGTCATCGATTGCAGTGCAGTGGGTTGGAAGCTCAGTGACCGTCTGTTCAGCCCGAATCACAGACCAAATTGGATCCTGGCCACGACACTGATGAGCGGCAGCACGCTCAGGGTCAGTCGAGAATCTGAACCCGTCACCTTGATGCTTCCAGTGGTGCGGGCCATATTACTCTTGTGAGGAAAAAACGCCTCACGGGGTGGAAACAAGGACACACTCCCGAGAAGCGTTTTTAGAACCCCTGCCTTCGGCGGGGGTTTCTTTTTGCCCGAATGCCACGACATGATTGGCTTGCGCCAAAGGGGAAGGCCGCCCTTCCCGATGGAAAGACGGCCTAGCTCGCTCGTTGGTTCATGTTCCAACCCTGGATGGGGAAACAGGATTTCGTTGAGAGAGAGGCCAGCCCATCAGTGCAGGAATGGGAGTGACCTCTCGATACTGTTCGCTTCCGACGCCCCCACTGATCTGTCCCGCTTTCGGGGGCCATGCCACTTGCCATTGCTGGCGTAGGGCGAAGTGTCGGCTTTCAGGTTCCTGGGGCCATGACGTCCAAGGTGTGTGGCTTGTCTCCTGCGGGGCACCTACGGACGGTGCAGAGGAGAGTCGACTGATCTGACGGACAGCAGTGTCGTCACAGACGAGAAGCCCACGGATGGGTGGAAACTGTTGGAGCAGGGATCTAAAAGTCAGGCGACTTCTAAAACCTGCTCGGTTGGACCGTCGTCTGTCATTGACGCCTCCGATCTCACTGGACTCAATCTCGTCAGCGGACACGCATCAGGCAATCAGCCTTAACGCTCATTGCCTTTTGGAGGGGAGTCAAACGATTGTGGACATGGCGTGCCTGGCTCCGGGAGGAGTTCCGCGCAACGCACAAACCGAGATTGTCCTGCCGAAAAGCAGGCAGCTCCTGAAAGTGAACCAGCAATGGAACCGACAACAACACGCCCAAAACCTTTCATCGGCTCCAATCGTCTGACTACAAAATCGCTGAAGAGTGGGGTTCGCTGCTGAACAAACGTGTTGTCGGACCCGTCCAACTCATCAGCACCGGCACCAGTAAGTATTTATTATTTAAATAGATTCGCATCTTGCTCAAGAATTTAGGTTAAGTACTTAGATACAAAAAACGGTTTTTGCATTATCAGTAGAGAAGTCCAACAAGGAGGTCACATGAAGGGTTTTCTGAAATGGTTTGGCAATGCCTTAGCTCATGCGATGGGCGCAATTGACGCAGAAGAGAAAAGCCATATCCCCCCTCCAATAGGCACGAGTCCCTATCGAGACAGGCCGACAAAGGGAACGCATGATTACTGGGATTATGCTTAACGGGATTGAGGAGTAGCCTCCTCTTAACAGAGTTTATTTATATCAATGATCCTACTTGCCTCCTGCCCTCTGTCCGGTCAGGAGGCATTTTCATATCTTGCGAGTCGGTCGCAGTCATGCTTTGGCCATTGGTTGAGCAGCTGCTCTGGCGACTAAACCAAACAAACCTCTCAACGACATCACCATCGAGCCTCAGGCTTCTATCACCTGCCTGGATGATCCCAGGCACGTCTGTGTGAGGATGGGTGAGCTATTCGCACTGTTATTGAACGGCACTTTTCAGTCATCAAGACAAGCCCTGAGGAACAGATCTGATTCACAGCCGTTCATTGATTGCTTAAATCATATGGGCGCAAGTCTTTTTACAGACTGCGCCCAGTGTTTTCAATGGAGTCGTCTTAAAGCCCCAGGAACATTGCTGGTACACGATCGAGCATGTGGTTTCCTGATATTTGTGAGACCACGTTAATCATCATTCCTGCCAGGTGAGCACCGCCGACCAAGGCCAATCCTCGCCATAGCTTCTCGTAATTCGCAGGAGGCTTGCCTCCAGCCCAAGCCATTGAAACTTGCGCATATCCGGGCACACCCGGCACAACAATCTTGATTGGCAATGCTGCAGCAAAATTGCTACGTAGAAGGCTATCACTGCCTTTTGAGCGATCACTGGATGCAAAACTCTGTTCGAGTGCAGCAATTCTTGTAAAGTTGGCCATCGTCATACCGCTTGCTGAAGTAAACGAGCGTATGTACGGAACAGTGCTATCACCAAAGACTTCTGTGTATTCAGCGGAGTCGATGCTGGAATCGATTAACGCATCAAAGCCTTGCTCAGATTGGATGGCAGTTGCAGTTGCAATTTCCTCTTGATCAAGCGGAGGGCGTCCGAGCAGGTGCTTGAAGTTCAACTCAATACTTCGGTATGCAGAGACTGCGTAGAAGTAACGAGATTTATACAATTCACTTTTGGCCAGATTGCGAATGAATTCCTGGGTGGATATGCGCCCGTCCGACAATTGTGCTTCCAGAACATCACAACGTTCATGGGCCATGATGTGTGCATTGCCAAGGACTTGTCGATATGCAGCAGCAATGCATTCAGCTAAAGCATCATTATCAGACGCGACTAAACGATCAAAGGTG
>QCTY01000024.1:0-20093 GCA_003208975.1 Synechococcus sp. AG-676-F02 | reverse complement strand
CACCCTGGAGGCTGCTCAGGTGGGTGGTTGTTCGACCGCTCTGCTGCAGCACCGCTGCGATATCGACCATCTTCAGGATCTGAAGCCATGGCTGGGCTGACGGTGCTGATCCCGACGCTCAACGAAGCATCGCGACTGTCATTGCTACTGGCGGATCTGGCGCACTGGCCCCACGCCTTGCAGGTGCTGGTGGTGGATGGAGGAAGCGTGGATGCCACCCGCGCATCGGCCACCCTTGCCGGAGCATCCGTGCTGATCAGTCCTGAGCGCGGACGGGGCCAACAACTGATCAAAGGCATGGCCCACGCCAGCCATGACTGGCGATTGATCCTCCATGCCGACAGCCGTCTGGGCCATGACTGGACCGATGCCGTCAAGGCGGTTCTGCTCGAAAACGGCAGCGAAGGTCGTGGATGGTATTTCGACCTGCGGATCGATGCTGAACGTCTGATGTTGCGCCTGTTGGAAGGGAGCGTGGCCTTGCGTGCAAGCCTTGGGCAGCGTCCCTACGGAGACCAGGGTTTGCTGATCCATCGCAGCCTTGTGGAGGCAGCAGGGGGATACAACCCTCTGCCGTTGATGGAGGACCTCGACATGGTGCAACGCATCACAGCGATCAGCCGGATGCAGCGCATCGGTTGCGCGATCACCACCAGCGCACGTCGATGGGAAACCCGCGGCGTGTTGCACCAGGCCTGGCGCAATGCACTGCTGCGCCGCGACTGGGCCCGGGGCGAAGCACTGGATCTGCTGGTGCGGCGTTACAACAGCTGAGGCGATTCAGCTGGAATACCAAAACGCGCATCGATGGCCCTCGGGCTCCAGCTCCCAACCCTGCCGCTGATAGAAGTTCACAACGCCAGGATCGGCAAAGAGGCTGACCCGCTCCGTTCCCATCTCCTGCAACGCCTCGAGTACGTAGGTCATCATCTGTTGACCAAGCCCGTTGCCCTGATACCGGGGATGCACAGCGACATCCCAGACCGTGGCTTCGAACACCCCATCACCGGTGCAACGGGCGAAACCAACCAGCCGCGGCACCCTCGGATCATGGCGCCACAAACCAACCTTCAGAAGGCTGTGGGTGAGAGCTTTGCGCACCCGACGAACCGGGCGTCGACTCCAGCCAACAGCTTCCAACAGTTGCTCCAGCTCCACCAGGTCAAACGGATGGATCTGACTGAATACCAGGGAGATCTGATCGTTTGGAGTGGCGCACAAACGGGCCTGTTTGCCGTACTGCTCAAGCAAAGCCGGCTCTGGAATCTGAAGAGGGGACGTGGGTGTGATCACAGGCGAGCCAGTCCTCTTTCCTGCAGGTCGGCCAACTGGGCATAAAGACCACCTTGATCCCTCAGCTCCCGATGGGTGCCCTGCTCAATCAATTCGCCTCGGCGCAGAACCAGGATCCGGTCCGATGCCTCGACCGTGGCCAACCGATGGGCGATCACCACCGCCGTTCGTTTCTGCAGCAGCCGGTCGAGATCGCCCTGCAGAGTCGCCTCCGTGGCTGGATCCATGAAGGCTGGGGCCTCATCCATCACCAGAACGGTGGGATTGCGAATCGCAACGCGGGCCACCGCAAGCAGCTGTCGCTCACCGGAGGACAAATTGCCGCCCCGTTCGCGCAGCTCGGTCTCCAGGCCGGCAGGGAGTCTCCCCAGCAGATCCTGCAGGCCGAGGTCGCTGCAGATGCGCTCCAGCTCTCCATCACTGATCGGAGCGTTCAGACGCAGATTGTCTGCCACATTTCCGCTGAACAGAAAGGTGTCCTGAAGCACGACTCCGAGCCGACGCCGCAGATCGGCGATCGGGATGGAGCGGATGTCTCGACCATCAAGAAGAATCCGACCCTGCTGGGGTTCGTACAGACGACACAGCAGACGAATCACCGTGGTCTTGCCAGACCCCGTTGGACCCACCAGGGCGACATGCTCCCCTGGGGCAATGCGGAATGAGAGGTTGCGCAGAATCGGCTCATCCGGCCGGTAGCAGAAACTCACGTTTTCAAAGACCACCTCTCCCAGCCCGGAACCCTCCAGAGGCCTGGCATTGGAGTCCTCCACGATTTCGAGGGGTTGCTCGAGCAGTTCTCCAATGCGTTCAACGGCGGTAAGACCGCCTTGGATCTGGGTGAACCGTTCCGCCAGCTGACGGAGAGGATCAAACAGTCGCTGGGAATAAAGAATGAACGTGGTGAGGATCCCGAGACCCATGGCTCCACTGGTCACCAGATAACCGCCCAGGGCGAGCACCACGGCCACAGCCCCTAGGGAGACCCACTCGAGGAAAGCGGAAATGCTGCTGTCGTAAAAAATCGTGCCGTTGACGGCACGTCGATAAACCGAACCGGTGCGAGCGAAGCGGGAGCCGTTTACGGCCTCGCGTCGGAACATCTGCACCACCTCAAGGCCCTGCAGGTTCTCCTGAAAATCGGCATTGAGCTGAGAGAGCTCCTCTCTCACGGTGTAGTTGACCCTGCGATATCGGCTCTGAAGCCAGAGAACAAAGCAGGTCACAGGAATCTGTGTGAACAGGAGCAACAGCCCCAGGCGCCATTCGATCAACAGCATCGAGCTGGCGATCACCAACAGAGTGACGAGGTCACCGAGAACACCGACAGCACCGCTGCCAAAAACTTCCCCTAACGCATCGACATCACTGGTGAGGCGGGTGAGCAGCTTGCCAACGGGCATGCCGTCGTGAAAACGAAGCGACAACGCCAGGGAGTGCCGGAACAGGTCGTCACGAATACGAGCGGTGAGCCGCTGGCCCACAGCCTGAATGTTGAAGCTCTGCACCCCTTGCAACGCCAGGCGCAGCAGCACTGACAGCAATAACAGCCCAACGATCACACGGATCGCCACGGTGGTGCCGAGATCAGCCAACCAGGGAAAACTGGCTTCTCCACGAAGCACGCTGATCGCCTGGCCCACAAGCAGCGGCTGGATGGCGCCAGCCAGAGCCACAGGCACCAACATCACCAGGGTGAGCAACAACCTTCGCCGGTCGTTAATCAGATAGCGCCCGAGCCTTCTGACGCGTTTCCAGTCAGCGCGTGCGCTCATGCAGTCGCTCCAACCGGACTGGCTGACCGCATCGCGTCAACAATCCCGGCCAGAGATCCGTCATCGAGACGCATGGACAAGGGATGCCCCACCAATCGGGCCGTGGACTGGAACAGAGTCTCAATGGCCACCAGTCCGTTGTCCTTCAACGTTCGACCGGTGGCCACCAGATCGACAATCGCTTCAGACATTCCCGTGATCGGCCCGAGCTCGACGGATCCATTGAGATGCACCAGTTCCACCGGCAGATCAAGGGCATCGAAATACTCACGGGCGCAATGGGTGAACTTGCTGGCCACGCGGCAATGGGGAGGAAGATCAGCCGAGCGTTCGTAACCGCTGCTGGACTTCACAGCAACGGCCATCCTGCAGCCACCAAAACCCAGATCCACCAGCTGGGCCACGGGCAGCTGGTGCTCTTTCAAAACGTCATGACCGACTACACCCAGCTGAGCCTGGCCGTAAGCCACGTAGGTGGGAACATCACCATTACGCACCAACAGCGCCCGGGCACGGCCGCAGGGAGTCGGCAGCATCAGCTGACGGTTGTCTTTGTCCAGGACAGCTGAGAAATCAAGACCAGCTGCTGCAAAGCTCGCCACCGATTCTTTGAGAAGGGCACCCTTTGCCAGTGCAACGGTGATCATGGAGTCAGCGTTGACCGGGAAACCAGGCAGGACTTTAACGATGCGATCCACTCTGCATGCGCTTCCAGTGCTGCAGGACAACATCATCTGGATCCTGGTGCGGGGCCAGAACGCTGTGGTGGTGGACCCCGCGGTCAGCGAACCGGTGGTGGCATGGCTCAGTGAGCAGCAATTGCAGCTGGTTGCAGTCCTACAGACGCATCACCATGCAGATCACATCGGTGGGACTCCGGGGCTTCTGAAAATCTGGCCGGACGCGGATGTAGTGGCGTCTGCTGCCGATCGAAAGCGCATTCCCTTCCAGACCATCTCCGTGAGCGATGGCGACAGGATCACGCTGATGGACCACAGCTTTGAAGTGCTTGGCGTGGCTGCTCACACCGCTCATCACATCGCATTTGTCGTGGATGCTGAAACAGCACAGGACCCTGGTCCTGTGCTGTTCTGCGGCGACACACTCTTTTCCGGCGGCTGCGGGCGTCTGTTCGAAGGCACTGCAAACGATATGCACCGAGCTCTGCGACGGCTCGACGCCCTGCCAAGAGACACCAAGGTGTGTTGCGCCCATGAGTACACCGAAAACAATCTGCGCTGGGCCCGCGCACTGAGACCGGAAGATCCGGCGATTCAACGCCGAGCAGAGGCCGTGTTCGCACTACGATCCCGTGGCGAACTCACCCTCCCCAGCAGCATTGGCGAAGAACGTTGCAGCAACCTGTTCCTGCGTGCCGGATCAGCCGATGAAGTCGCCAGGCTTCGGCACCACAAGGATCATTGGAAGGAGTGTTGATGCTGGCTCATCCCTGAACCAGAGCGAAAACGGCTGAAGGCGATGATCGGCCCCAGCACTGCAACTTCGACATGCCCGCCAAGGCGATCACCACCACTGCGGCACCGGCCCCCGTCGGTCCATACAACCAAGCTGTCCTTGCAGGCGGATGGCTGTACTGCTCAGGCCAGATTCCCCTGGACCCAGCAACCGGAGTAATGGTGGGTGACGGTGACGTTGCAGAAGAAACACACCAGGTGCTGAAGAACCTTGTGGCCGTTCTCAACGAAGCAGGTGCCACCCCGGCGCAGGTGGTACGCACCACCGTTTTCCTGGCGGATCTGGGGGATTTCCAGACTGTTAATCAGCTTTATGCAGACGTTTTCGGCGATGGAGTGAGCCCCGCAAGGGCCTGCGTGCAGGTGGCGGCCCTTCCCAAAGGAGCTCGTGTGGAAATCGACTGTGTGGCCTGGCTCGGTTGACGCTGTGTGCTGGATCACCTGCGTCGGTACCGGGGGCCGACGCAGGAATAGTCTGTTAATTCAGATGGATTGCCCGATGACACAGGCGAAGCTCACCATCGGGGAACTGGAAGCGGGATATCCGCTCTACTGCAAGGCATTACGGCGATTGCTACAACAGGGCAAGACCGCCAAAGACATCGAACGGACTGTGTGCTGGGGGCATCTTGAAACACTGAACCGCTGCCTTCCGACGCGCTACAAGTCCCCCTCTTATCTGTTGGCCCTGATCCGACGCGATATTGAAAACCCAAAAGAGGATTAAGGAGAAAGTCAAAAGTGAATCCCAGCACTGATTGAACGGAAAGAGATATCCGTCAGAGGACTGGTTGTTATCAAGACGCACGGTATAAAGCGGCTGCCAGCAAAACGAATCAATCCTGGACCGTGATGCAGATTTTGAACAACTGAACTTGTTCTCCAGCCGGTCAGGAACACCGGGCATGATCGCTACGGTGGTCCATTGATATGGAGCCCAGTTGGATGAGCAAGCCGATGCCCGAGGACTTCGATTATTCGGCCTCGATCACCAGCATGGATGTGAGGGAAACTTTCCTATCGATTGACCCAGAAAATCTTTCAGAAAAAGACGTGCTTGAGATACTTCTCTATCTTTTCAAGCAGAAAGCTGGGTTCGTGGACCGTGGCCATGAACTGAACAATCGGGACACTGCCTGGGTGAATGCCTACCTGTTTCGCCTTAAACCCACGACAGACGACGACGGGATGGATTGTTTCATGGTGGAGATCGTTGGCTCCAGCATGGACAAGATGGCTGAGCTGCGCTGAGAAGATCTAGAATTACAAAAGTGAAGCCATAAACATGGGGAAAAAATCTGGTTTTACTGCGAACGAATTTGCTCAGATCTGCAAGCTCTACGTCAACGAGGGGCGATCCTATTCACAAATCGCCAAAATCCTAGGCAAAGGCACTGAAACATCTGTGCGCAATGCACTCGTCAAAGCAAAGATACGACGAGGCACAGAAGAAAGCGGAAAGCTTGAACTTTTTCGCCCTGGGCAAACATTTGGAAAAGTTACGCTGATCAAACAATTGAACAAATCAAAAAAACTTAAATACCATGTGTCCTGCAGTTGCGGATATGAATTCGACGTTGATCCATACCTGCTCACGCTGGCGAATGGTCACAAGAACAAGGTGTCGTGCTGCCAGCGCTGCCGTACAGCGGGCTGAGCCTGACGGGAGACCGTCGAGCAAGCCCTAAGGTGACAGCCGATTCAAAGCGCACTGAAGCTTGGATTTCACGGTCGTCATCCTCAACGAATACGTCTCTTCCTATCCCCAGATGCACTGGACGGAATGGAAAGATCACGTGAGAAAGCAGATGATCAGCCAGGGGGACCACTGGTCCATGACCACTCTGTCTGGGAAGAACATCTGGGACTGCCTGGACCGCAACAACGTCGACCGCATGCACGTTGTGCAATGGAAACCGGTGGACGACACGATCTATAAAGTCAGCATGCCGATCAAGGGTTCCTGACCTTCCCAGGGAACGGGGTCTCGCAGCAGCACACCCAACCCGTTGTCATTCAGGAACGAAAAATCAGGGCTTGTTCAACCTTCAACCTCCTTGTCTCCGAGACGATCAATCCTTTTGATTGCCTTAAAAATCATAAACAAAGCCCAACCCGTCACCAATGAGTTGAGAAGGACATCAAGGATATGACCAACCCTGATTTGACCACCATAATACATAAATTGAAGGTCGTCCGAAGCGCCACGCGGAACAGATGGGTTGAGCAACGGCAAAAGAAGTTCATGCGAAATAGCATTAACAATCTCTTGGAATTGATTGCCAACAACCACCGCAACCAGCCAGGCGACATCGTGCGACCTCGCAGGTCGAGTCATCGAATGCCCTGACAACTCGCGAACCGGAGACCAGCGTGGATGCTGACGTGACAGCGAGAGGTAGCTAGACGACCCGAGGCAGGGGGCGATGAGATGTCATTGTTGAGAGACGGCTGGTTGCCTCCTCGCCATGTTCTTCCGCAAAACAAGGGAGTCCTCAACTCCACAGCACAAACTCAAGACAGCTCAACACGAGCTCGCTGAAGCTGCTTATCGGTTCCACTCAGCCCAGTCTGTCAACGCGAATAACGTGGCTCCACTCAAACGGGAGATGGAATTCCTTGAGCGGAAAGTGCGTTACTACCGATACTGCGTCTATAAAAATTTGCCGATAAAAAAATACACCGAATGGTCTGAAACACCTGGAAAATGCCCAAAGCCGCTCTGGGCTTAATTCAAAAAGCGTGAATCATTGTTAAGGACACCATTCATTCTGATCCTGATCGGAACGGCAGCATTCGCCCAGGGATTTCAGACCCTTGATCGCGTTGATGGTTGGTTGCTTGAACGAAAACTCGATGCCCAACAGAAACCCATCTGTCGAGCATCGATTCCAGAAGGAGGATCGTGGTTTTCGACCCGTGTCCACCTGAATTCGAATGATGAACTGGTCGTACCTGACGGCACAAAGAGACCGAATCAAGATTCAGTAAATAGCGTGAAAGAAGCACTTGTGCGATGCCGAGCCAGCCTTCTTTATCTCTAATAATGGATTTAAAAAATCACGCCAGGCTTGCCTGCCACCTTATGGATGCTGGGGAGAGATGATCAACCACCAGACAGCAATGATATTTTAAAGAGTCAAGTAGGGTGCGCATCCCAAAGGAGAACATAACTGGATCAGAAAGCTCTGAGGCTGGAGATGAAGAAACACCTATCTGTTTGGGCATTGGTTGTTGTTGCCATCAACCATTCACTGGCCTCAAGAGCCGTGGCCAACGATATCGAGCTGGTGTGCGGAAGATCGACTGAACTCAATGAAAACCATCTATCAAGTAAAATGCTGTATAAATGAAAGACCAAAAAATCATTAAACTAAGACCAACTAATGGCAACATTCGATAAGTCCACTCCCTTTATCCTGCTGGCACGCATACAAGTCAAGCAGGGTTGTGTTGATGAATACCTGGAACTGGCTCGCATCACCGATGCCGCTGTCCAGCAATCGGAGCCTGGGATGATTCACCATACGTTCGATCAGGATCCAGACGATCCACAAGCGTTCGTTTGGTCAGAGGTCTACGCAAACGACGAAGCCTTCAAAGCCCATGTCTCCAACGCTCCAGTCCAGGAGTACCTGCAGAAGCATGCTGAGCTCGGCGCTGGTTTCAGCATTGAGGTCTACGGCACTGTTGGGGAGGAATGCCGCCAACTGATGGAGTCTTTTGGGCTCCCACTCAAAATTTTCAACTCAGAGCTGGGGTACAGCCGAGTTTGAGCTGAGATTCTGAGTCAAGTAGAAAAAAACTTCCAATTGGAAAAATAAAGCCTCATTAATTTAATTTTCAAGGGTAATAGATCAACTCATCCACATCGCGTCTGCTGCGAAGATGACCTCATTGGTCATTCGGGAGCGACTATTTGTTGCAGCCGGATATGGCCCTCAGTTCATTGCCCGGAACTGAAGGCCAATCATGTCCAGCTCCGACAGGAGATTCATTCCATCGGATGAGCATCCCGGGGAGAGAAGCTCAAGTACACCATGGCTTTAAGACAAAAATCATGGAATATCGAATGCTGCTGATGAATCGAACAAATGAGTCAGGCCCAAGACAACTCAAGCGATTCATTCTTCTCAGAGAACGTAAATCAAAAGATTTCTTAGACACAAAACATCAACTCACCAACAAAGCAAAAGCCATGATTGAATAACGAGCTCCATATAAGTGTGACGACAGACAATCAATCATCAAGCAAATTGAGTTATTTCTGCAATAAATTAAATAGATTTACCCCCAGATACAGTGAGCTAACACCAATATTCCCTATGGCTAATGGACAGTCGTCATCAGCATCTAGGAAAAAATCAGAAAGAGTCGCTATCCACAACAACTGCTTTGACGCAGTGGTACCACAGTCACACCACTGACGACATTTGCATCAGATAAAACCCGAACTTGAACTCCACCGTTCGGGTCATCCGCCATTTCAATCGCCAAAGCAACCAGTTCTTTGCCTTCTGGTGTCTTGTAACTCAGCAATTCAAGTTTTTGAGGTTCTGTTGTACTTGTCATCAAGGCAATTTCACACAATCAAACCTATAGCTCAAGCCCCACCCTTCTTTGGATACAAATGTAACAAATGCACGCTCAACCCATCCCGGAGGGTGGGTGAGAAGAAACTACTCTTTGCAGATCTCATCCGTAGCAGCTGCACTTCAAAACATCTAGATGTCGATCAGCTTGAACGCACGATTGGTATTCTCCAGATCTTATCTAAGCCCATCTCATCGAACCGAATAGGGGAAGTCCACACCCCTTCGGGGGAGTGGTCCACGAGCAAACCAATAGAAAGGCGCTACGAGGCAGACAGTTATGCAGGAGCCCTCAAAGCCGGAGGAAGAGTCTGACGGATCACATTTGTAACTGAATCAAAGCGCTTAACTGCAGAGAGTCTCATCCGCGACAGCAGGACGGCTGATTCGTGCGGATGCCGTCAAGATCTGGTTTCAGGATCGTCCCATCAAATACGAACACACCTGGAGTCATGCAGTTGAACGAAAAGGGCTGGTATGCCTGTTGACGAATCGAACTTGCAAAACCTTACGAAGCACGATCCAGTGTTCCTGCATGTCAAGGCAGGGATGACTGTCATCGTGTCGAACCCGGTTAATCAAGCGTGGTGCATGGCGGACGTACTTGAAGTGAACAAGGATTCCCACGACACCAAGACCCCTCTTTTATTTCAAGTGGCCGAAGTGGATACCGGAGTCATCTCCTGGATTAATCCTGAGCGAGTCACTCATATTGTTCCGAAGCTATGAGACCAATGTCATCCATTGTTTGCCAAGCCCTCTGCTGGCTTTGTTTAGGCTATCAGCAACATCTTGATGCTGAAGGGAAGGGATAGAAGGAGTGGTTCAAAGTGTAGTGGAGAGCTTGACTTCAAAGGGACTAGATCAACGGCGACACTCGTGGGTCAAAAGGTGCAGATGTCCATGAAGCAGTTCGATCAGAAGATTGACAAGTCAGGCAGCAAGCATCATCTCAAAGCAGTCAAAATGACACCGATTAGATCATCAGTTCATGGATCCTGCAACCAAATGGCTGATTAGAGCTGCTTGTGGCGTGGTCATTGCCACAGGAGTGTTCACAATGCATGCCGATTCGAATAACAAGCAAAGGGATCAGGGAGACCAGGCTGAAAAGATGGGCTGGTAAAAATCAAGGATCAGAACGAAACGTATGAGAATACTGCCGCAAGAGTGCAGATCTCCATTTTCAATGAAAACCAAGCTTTGAATTGGATTCAAAAGGCATTAATCAGTCAATGAATTAACACTTTCCAAGACTACAAGCCAAATCCCAAAACTGATTTCGAATCACAAAAATCAATGAATAACACTCATAAGACTTCCAGACTATCTACACTTGAAATAATGCAAATAGTGAACGGGGAGATCAGAACCTTTTAGCGATCACGATACTCTTGAATCAGTTCCTGAACTTCAGCCTCCCTTTCCCTAAGCTGAAAATCCTCAAGAGTGTTGATATTGAGTCTTTGAAGGTCAAAGGTAAGCTCCAACACATCTCCGCCATTGTCATCGTCAGATGATTCAAGGAGTGCGGATAGATAACGCTGGAAGCTGTCTTGCATGGTTTTTAATTCAAGAGGAGTCCACAATAGCTAGTCATCGTGTCGCTAACAGATCAGCTGGTCTTGATGCGAATTCAAAACCCATCGATTGAGAGTCCTTTTAGAAGTTCTCTTTAAAATTTTCTCTCAAGTAGCCACCAACTATATTACTCTTCATATGTCCCACCCCATTGAACCATACAAGCACTTGGCATATTTTAGCTTGAATCCCATAATCAGCTGGCATAACGTCTTCTCTTTAAATAGACAATGGCAAGAAAGAGATCTATTTTAAAGAAGGCAAAGATCTAATCAAGTCAACATTCCTGTACAAAAAAGGGGGTTGAGAGAGAAGCTGTGGGCAATCGAGAAGCAAGAAGTCGCTAAATCCAAGAAGCCACACAACATATCACGAAATTCATTCAATCCAAAGATAGCACCCAAAATACTATAAAATATCACAAAATAACACGCCTGATCACCAAAAAACTGCGTCAGGGGGGGGTATGGGCAAAGACAAATGCAAAAAGAATCTTTCGCAAGAAGTACAATGGGCCTGACAAATAAGGTCAGTAATTTTGATGCTACACGTTATTATTTAGTCTTTTCAAAAAGTCCGCCGTTTGCTCGGGTTCAAGATTTAAATCTTCCATGGATGAAATAAGTGTCCAAGCTGCTACAGCCACATCAGGCTCAGTTTGATACATCTCATTTAATTTGATCTTCCACCTGCTGGGCTGGGTGGATACTATCTTCTCAAATCTTTTGAAATGATCTAAATCTGATTGGGAAGACATGAGCAATTGTAGAGAGTAAACGATACTAGTCAAGGCAATAGGCCCCTGTTAAGCATAATAAATAACAAATAAAAGGTAAAAATTATATATTACCTGCCCGAACAAGAATGGCACTATAAAAAGATTTAGAGTCATTTTGCGGTCAAAGAATTGCAAGCCTTGCAATAAAGACAGCCAAAAAAATTAAATAAACCTTGATGATTAGGATTTTACAACAACAGGCCAGCAGCCTTGTTGCAAATAATTAGGTAACTAGTAATGAACAGTCAAAATAGTTCAAAGATTGAAAACAATGAAAAAGTACTGCTCGCAAAAATGTCAAAACGTCGTCATCATTAAATGCCAATCCACTTGATTGTCCAACGCCTTCCCTCCATTCTTCTATTGTTCTCTGAATAACAATTCGCTAAAACATCTCCTTTTGCATTCCTAATGTTACACTCCAAGCCGTCACTCGTGCTTATAAATGTTGAGGCATTGGGGCAAACTTTATCTGCAAGTGTAGGTCCAATTGTTGAAATAATCTTATCCCATATCGAATTTGTGCTCTCATCTGGAAGCGCGTCAAAATACATGTAATGAGATGCATCTATAGTTTTTTAGCTAATACCCTAGAGGATAAAGCAATTTATTTTACCTGAAGGGCTACAAAATCAAACTTTCTGTTTCCCAGTCGTTAATTCAAAGGTTAACTAGATACTCATGCGTTTTAAACGAAACTTTGTTCTAATTTTTTGAGAGAGAAGCCTCCTCATCTATCGTCATCCAAATTTTTATAATCTATTTACATGATCATTTCCTGCTTGCGTTGTGGTCCTTAGAGCATTGGCACCACTGACTGAATCGCTTTTTACAGCAAATCAAAAAAACATATGTAAAAATAAAAGCATTAATCCTTTAGACATGCCAGAGCCATCAATCATTAATTGGTTGAATAATGATATTGACGACGGCGAATCTCCATCCTGCCTTTACATCGCTGATTTGGCAAATTATCACGGTTTTGTGACGCTAGGATATTGCAAATCAACCGAAGAAAGTAAAATCAGTTTAGACCAAGAGATAGGTCGAATCAGATACACCACTTCACTGGACGAAACGATAACAAGCAAACAGGACAATATTGTTTTAAAAGATTGCTGGTTGTTAGAGCAATTTCTTCTAATCCAACTAAAAGATTACAAGTTAGTCATACCAGAACTCATGCAATCTCGATGGAAAAACTATACCGAAACAATCAAACTCCCAAACGTTGGGGAATCTAATTTTATAGAGTGGATTATAGAAGCTACACGAAAAGTATTGATTAATCCATACTATGGATACGAATTGTGCCTTGAATCCCTGATTACAACGACTCGACAGCGTCGACTTTATGACAAAGTACATTCCAGTTGGAATATTTGAAAGACGTAATAGATCCTGAACTCACCACAAAAATTATTTTAAATGGCAATTGCAGCAAATTAAACCCAATGAAGTGATTTTTTGATTGTTCATACCTGTATTCAGGCTAGGATATTAATAGATGCATTGATTATGTGTGCATATGTACTGATTGTCGATGGGTAGATCGATGTAAGGCATACCACGCAGTCGAAGAACAGCATCAAGCCGCGCATCTATCGTTAACCCCAGATTTTAATCCAATAAAACCCAAAATTGTAATTTCAATTGCAAGTGATTTAAGTGATTCGGTCGATATAGAGTGGGATGTACGCTCTTGTGAAAGTTTCGAGCTTGATTTAGGTCGTTGGATGAGGCTACGACCAGGTCAAGAAGTTCCTGCTTGAAAAATGATGATTGAAGATCAGGAAAATAGAATCGACAATGAACGAATTAAATTTCATTTTTTATTGCGCAATCTTCCCATTAAAGAGAGAGCTGCTTGGTTGCAGGTCTGTGGCAACCAATCTGATCTCTACTGCCTGGAGCAATGGATAAACGCAAGAAATATGATCAAAGAAATATTCGAAGAGAAGAATAATTAAACCTTCAAAAACAAATCAAGTGAATGTAGTTGAGTAACTCATATGAACGCGAGCAAACTATTTTAAATTTTAAGGGGGAAATCTATTCAATTATTTACCCGGGAGGAGATCTCTATCTGAAGGCCATCATTGATAAAGAGGACATGTTGTTGAAGCCCCTCTTGCAATTGAAATACCATTCATCTTGGAAAGCTCGATCGCCTGAAAATTTTTGAACCATCTCTCGATAACCTCTCGCTCTTCTTTGCTGCAGCGGTCGAGCAATGCCTGAAGCTTGATGTTCATTACAAAACTTAATTCTCCACAATGATGCCGGCATTCCTGAGACCTGCGGGTGAATTGCTTACAGGCGAGTGTGAAATATGCATCACAAGCGCTGGTGCTGAGTATTAACACTCAGTCCGATTGGTATCGCAGGAAACGTTTTGCTGAGCCGGCCATGCGGATGCTCAACGTTCTTAGCAACAGGATCTCCTGCTCCCACTCAATGGGGAGGTGTGTTGCTAACACAACAGGCACCTTGCAACCGCTGAGGTCGAGGTTATTGGCATTTCACTGATTGCTTGGTTGATTCAAAACTTTCTGGGGTAAGGGGGATTACCGGCCAACTCAGTGTTGATCTCCTTACAGATATTCATCCAGGCTGCCAATCCAAAATTCACGCCATTGGGGCCATCAATGAACTCTTGGAATTCCACATCTGTGATCCCCTCGCGAACTTCCCAGATGCAATAGGCAGGACCCTCTGGGCCAATCGGACAAAACGCATGGTTGTAGAAACCAGCTTCAAGATTTTTGGCGACTGTCTCATCCCATCCACCGCCAGGTGACATTGCGGCTTGTGCTGTCTCCCACCACTGCTGAGCTTGACCAGCACGGAACTCATGATGAACGTGGAAAAACTTAGAAACCATTGCAAGGAACCCCTTTTGCAGCATCCTCGGGTGAATGCCCCGCTTTCGTTGTTGTGAGCGGCAACAAGGTCAACTGACTACCACTGGTGATGTTCTCAAGCTCCATCCAAGTCGATTAGGCCAGTGCAAAAGGTTGGATCTGGGAAAAAATGATCCAATCGTGCCCAGATCATCAACGTTTCATGGCAACGATCCACCAATACATCGCGATTCCAACTCAGATACGGCAAAATTAAAGCCGCGAATGGGTTAATTAGACCACGACGCGAGTTCCCAATAAACAGACCAGACACATGAGCCGAAGAGGAATGCACCCCCTTCTAATGGGGAATCACAAGACTGAAGAAAAGAAAACAGATCAGAAACAACCTGATTTGACTGGATACGAGTCAGCGCAGAGGAAGCGTTTTCTCCGGACTGAACAAGAAGAGTCGAAAAGAAGCGAAGACTCCTGATTACCGGAATCCTGTCGCGATAAGGATTCGACGTCGAACCAACTCCCCCTCTTCAGAGATGGGGAAAATGGTTGGGAGAGAATCCTTGCTGACTCAGTTCCAAAAAGCAAAAACCCCGACAATGTCGGGGCTCTCACTGACCTTGGACGGTTAATTATTTATAAACCTTCCTCGGGCACAAATGCGAACACCACGAACAAAAGCTACTTGGTGAAGTGACGTCAAGGGGTCTTTCCCCCTCAAGCCCTTCCCGGCAAGAGGGAGAAATTTTCAGACCCGTCTGTCCCGTCCAAGGACGACATCACCATCATGCGTCGAAGAGCGAAATAGTGAAAGTGATAAACAATCTCAATCGCTGTGGAATGCGTCACTAAGCACAAATACGCGCTTGGAGGTGAGGCGTTGAGTTTTTGGCGGCAAGATGAATTGTCCGGAACAGTGTGTCCGCGAACATTGCCAAAAAAAAGCCCTGTGAATACGAGGGGGCTTTTATAGCGTCATCGGAGTCATAAGCCATCGTCAGGTGTGAGACGGCATGAATTGCATCGAGCAGCTGCTTAGCAAGCTGTTCACCCCTAAGAAGACGTGTTGATCAGGACTCGACGTTTTTCTTCTGCTCCGTGGACTCAGAAGTTGAAGCATTCTTGCTTCCAGAGCAACCACCAGCGAAAGCGGGTGCGGAGATCAGAAACGCTGCGCAGAAGAGGGCGGAAATGCGAAACATTGGTGAAAAATCAAGTGGGAGCATTTTGGCCAGCCAGACCACCTGACCGCGAAGCAGTCATCAATCAGCCCAGCCAGTGCGCTTAGACCAAGACCGTGCATGCCAGCTCTCTTTGTTGCAGGACTATCTCCTTGGGGTGTTGCGGCGTACAAACAAAATCGCCTTATTATGCGGCACCCGGGTTGTTGCAACCCCATCATGTTGAAGGTGGGTTTTCACTGAATGGCCAGCCTTACTTCCTTGATGCCGGGACTGGCGGCATTACGCAACTACCGCTTAGGAAATGATTTCAATCGTGACCTATTTGCTGGTTTGTCGGTTGCAGCGGTGGCATTGCCGGTTTCCATTGCTTATGCCGAACTGGCAGGACTGAGTCCAGCCGTTGGGTTGTACGCAAGCATCGGGCCGCTGTTGGCCTATGCGCTCTTCGGAACGTCACCACAGCTGATGGTGAATCCCGATGCAGCCAGCTGTGCGATTCTTGCTGCGGCTGTCGCTCCCTTAGCTGGTGGTGATCCAAACCTTTATCTATCCCTAGCAACTGCACTGACTCTGTTCACCGGAGTTCTGTGCTTACTGGCCAGCGCCTTTCGGCTTGGAGCCATGGCGGATTTCCTATCCAAACCAATTCTGGTGGGATTTCTCAACGGCATCGCCCTGTCGATATTTCTGGGACAGATCGGCAAGGTGCTGGGTTTTCAGATCGAAGCCAGCAGGATTTTGCCGAAACTTCTGGAGATCGTCACATCGCTGCCAACCAGCCATCTCCCCACCGTATTGGTGACCGTGTTCAGCGTGGCTGTGCTGTTGCTGGTGAAGAGATTTGTAGCTCGGATTCCCGCAGCCCTGGCTGTCCTGGTGCTGTCAGCGGTCGTGGTGAAACTGTTCGATTTGCAGTCTCTTGGTGTAGCGGTGCTCGCACCTGTGCCGGCGGGCCTTCCAATGCCATCACTGCCGATGGTGCCACTGGAGACCATCCCAAAGCTGCTGGCTTCCGCCGCAGGTCTGGCGTTGGTGTTGTTCACTAGTGGAACGATCACCTCACGCAGCTTTGCATCACGCGGCGGCTACGACGTGGATGTCGACCGCGAGCTTGTGGCCTACGGAGCGGCCAACATTGCCGCATCTCTGGGCGGAGGTTTTGTGGTGACCGGAGCTGACTCCCGCACGGCCATGGCTGTGACAGCAGGCGGCAAGACCCAGGTCACAGGTCTGGTGGCTGCCGCAATGATCGCCGTGGTGCTGTTGTTTTTCACAAGACCACTCCAGTTCGTACCCCTTGCAGCGCTGAGTGTTGTGTTGATTTCGGCTGCACTTTCGCTGTTGGATTTCTCCAGCCTTCGGCAGTTTTGGAGAATGGATCGACGTGAGTTCGGCCTCTCCCTGATGACCACCGCCGGTGTCGTGGCAGTCGGCTCGATCAATGGCATTCTTGTTGCCGTAACTCTGGCCATCGTGCGGTTCGTGAAACACACGGCCCGGCCCAGTGTTGAATTACTCGGCAAAGAAAAAGGTCTTCCAGGCCTGCATTCCATTGATCGTCACACGTCAGCCAAAGCGATCCCTGGACTGGTGCTGTTCAGATTCAACGCCCCACTGGTGTTCTTCAACGCCGACCATTTCAAGCAGTGCGCACTGAAAGCAGCCAAGGCATCAGGGGAGGATCTGCGCTGGTTTGTGATCGATACGATTCCGATCAGCGAAATTGACATCAATGGTGTTGTGGTATTGAAGGATCTCAAGCAAAGGTTGGCAAGCCAGAACGTGCAACTTGTTTTGGCTGGGCGGCAGAGCGAGTTCGTGACGCGCATGCGACACATGGGTGAACCAACAGAAAACGTGAGCGAACTGACGTATCCAACGCTGCGTCAGGCCGTGAATGCATTTCATGGCCAATGAGTCGTCTTGACAAAGGAGGGCAGAAGGTGAAGGGGCTGAAAGGTCATTTTGAGTGATGCACTACAAACTGAGAGCCCCTGCTCTTCAGGAGCGCAGAAAAATTCGTCACAGCATCAACGATGGATTCAGCTCCAGCAATGGAGCCTCAATTTCAGGGTGAGTTGAATTCAACAGTAGTGGTAGGAGCTGCTCGTCAAACCCGAAATGCTCGTTGGGGCGATTTAAGCCAAACTAAGTACAGACTCACTAGGTAAATGAAGCACCTGATTGCACTGGGCACACTTGCTCTCACTATTGCCGCCGGCAGCCCAGACAAAAAAATTGAGAATGCCGACATTTCTGACAAACCGGTAATTCAGGAGATTTTTACAAGTTCTGAAACGCTGAATGGAACGCCTCTCAAGTACCCAGCTGGTCAGCCGGAATTGCGTCTGTACCGAGTCGAAATACCTGCTGGTGGGAAGATCCCACTTCATACACATCCTGCGCCAATGATGGTTTACGTGCAGGGTGTGGAGTCTGGTTCATTGCTCAACACCCGCTTGAAGCCAGATGGAAGCGAAGTTAAAACTGTATTTAAGCCAGGGGAGGCTTTTGTTGAAGGTGCTAATGAGCCTCACTTTGTTGAGAATTCTGGGAATGAACCAACCATTGTTTGGGTCACAGTTGCATCTGCCGTGGGGATGCCAACCACGGAGTTCTCTGAATAATCAAGCTTGATTCTTGCAAGCCCTGAAATAATTTCATGAGCATGAGCTGAAAAGCCATTAAAGAGCCAATCTGCCGGCAAAAGCCAGACAAAGATCTTCATGAAGCTTTGAGCATTCATGACGTACTTCTAGTGCTTACCGGCTGATTGTCTGGCATTGAACTGAAACCGCTAGATCAGAAACAACACTCTTCATCTCGTCGGCGATATGTTCAAATCCAAAACCTGCTGAAATCCTATCGATCACTGACGATTGGTGATACTGCTCAAGAAGATCGATGGCTTTCGTTCTATGGGAGCTTGCTTTTCGTGGCTAAGGCGATTTATTGGGATAGTTGCTTCATAGGCATGGTTCGCGTTCTAAAGGATCAGTGGCTGGCTTTGGCGATTGCGATGACATCACTGGGAACGTTGATATGGCTTGAACTGTTTGCCTGGGCCGTGCAGTAAAGGGGAATAAGGATAATGTGGTGTCCTGGCGGCTACACCACGCTCTCTGGCTGGAGTGGCTCTGAATAAAGTACTCACAAACATGGTTGCTTTCAGCATCGGTTGTTCAAGCATGCGAAAAACTCTGGCTGTGATGGGTTTGATGGGGTTATTTGCAGGCCCTCTCCAGGCAGCGGAGCCAATACGTCTTCGTGTAATTCCGTATAAAGCTGGATGGGGAAGCAAACAGATACCGGTGCATAATTTTCAAGGAGAATTGCGAGCGCCACCTTCGTTGCCACCACAAGTTGTTTTGACTCCCAAAAAACCCAGACGCAGATACAACGGAAACGAATGGTGGTTGGATGAAGACAGCTCATGGTTAATGGATTAGGCCTTGTTGATTGGCCTGTAACAATATAAAATTACGCAGCAAAATATAATTACTGCAAAACTAAAACCCTGCATTCAATTACGTCAAGCCAAGAAGTATTTCGATGAGTTTTTCAGGGTTCGATTTTTACTTCCTTTACGATTAAAGCAATCACCAGCCAAAAGCCTGGCAATCCAGTTGATAGATAATCTTTTTAGTTTCGCAATCGTTAAACTTCATTCAAGCAAAGCATGTTACTTAAACTGTCACCTGCCTACCACCTAAATACAATCCCAATATAGAAATCGTACTTACTGGACGAAGAAAAGATTCATGCTCGCAATCAAAGACTCTTCGCCTATTACTGAGCCTGGGCCCTGGAGACAACCAGAACTCAATACTTCAATCTTTTATAATGATTGACCATAAAAGCTGGGACTTCCATTCCAAACCCCAAAACGGCTCAGAGAAATTAATTGAATTAATTTTCAGACTCATCAGATTCAATTTGGTCAAACACTTCTTTGGCAGCATGAAGAGCATTTGTCGCTGCAGGAAAACCACAATAAGCAATCATTTGCGTGATAATTTCAAGAATTTCAGCTTTACTCCTACCAGTATTCAAAGCACCCATAACATGAACTTTCAGCTCAGGTAATGCAAAACCTTGCACAGTCAGCGCCGCCACAGTGCATAACTCGCGGGTTTTGTCGTCAACAACATCTCGCCGATAGAGTTCACCAAAAGGAAATTCAACATTGACCTTGGCAAATTCAGGGTAAATATCATGAATTGCCTTGATCCAATTATCGGCGGCATCACCAAAATGTGTACGCATTTCCTGCATACCTTTTATGTACTTATCGGAAGCTATTGGCGTTTAAGCGTATTGATTTAATATAGCAATTGCAGAACAATTGATCGATATAATTTCTCGGAGATTTTAGATTCTTCCTGCATAGAAACCAGAATTGAGTGAGGCAAACCTTTGCATCACAGTGCTTTCGCCGCAAAGGCATTGATCAAACATCAGCAATCACGATTTCTTATTCTACAGACATCTAGAATTCGCCAGGATCACCAAACCTCTATATCACAATAAACTTTGACCTTCTCTTTCCCTTGG
>QCTY01000023.1:0-20504 GCA_003208975.1 Synechococcus sp. AG-676-F02 | reverse complement strand
TTGAGAACGGCGCAAGCTTTTCCTGCAACGACGACGTTTACATCCTGGATGCGGCCGAAGAAGCCGGTGTTGATCTTCCCTATTCCTGTCGCGCAGGTGCCTGCTCCACCTGTGCCGGCAAGGTCACCAGCGATTCTGTGGACCAGACCGATCAGAGCTTTCTTGATGATGATCAGATCAATCAGGGATTTGCTCTGCTCTGCGTCAGCTATCCGATCAGTGACTGCACCATCCGAGGACATGCAGAAGAGGAGTTGACCTGATTCAGGCTTTGCGCGTGATCACAGGGTTGCGACGGTTGGGATAGAGCTCGCGGCACATGTTGCAGGTTCGACCGTCGCATCCGCGGGCGCTGCAAAATTCGCGGCCCCAGAAAATGATCTGGAGGTGCAGCCGGTTCCACTCCTCCCGTGGGAAGAGGGCCTTGAGGTCCCTCTCTGTCTGCACCACGCTCTCCCCACGACTCAGCCCCCAGCGTTGGGCCAATCGATGGATGTGGGTGTCCACCGGAAAAGCCGGCACGCCGAAGGCCTGAGCCATCACCACGCTGGCGGTCTTGTGCCCCACACCGGGCAGCGCTTCGAGCTCTTCAAAGCTTGCTGGTACCTCGCCGGCATGGCGCTCCAGTAACAGCTGGGCCAGTCGTCGAACGTTTTTGGCTTTGGTTTTGGCCAGGCCCAGTTGGCGAATGGTGGCCAGGATTTCCGATTCGTCCAGGCTTGCCATGGCCACTGGGTCCGGTCCAATCCGGAACAGGTCCGGGGTGACTTCGTTCACCTTCTTGTCGGTGCACTGGGCGCTGAGCAGAACCGCGATCAGCAGAGTGAAGGAGTCGTTGTGATCAAGCGGTACCGGCGTTTCGGGGTACTGCGCGTTGAGCCGTTCCATCACCCGCTCAGCCCTTTCCTTCTTGAGCATGGCGGCGGTGTGGGATGGCTCAATGCAGACTGAAATTAGGAAATTTCGTGGCTCCAGGAACCACCCCGTTCTCGTTGGAACCGTGCCGGGGAGGCGCTGCAGGGTTGCGCCAAGACACAATGAAGTCAATCTTGTTTCATTTCGGGAGGCTGAGGCAGATCTGATGCGGATCGAGGCTGACCAGCTTTGCGTGGATTACAACGGCACCGTCGCTCTTTACGACGCCAGCCTCAGGTTGCCTGAGGGTTGTATCTGCGGTCTTGTCGGCATGAACGGTGCCGGTAAGTCAACTCTGTTCAAGGCGCTCACAGGGTTTGTGCGGCCCTCGCGCGGTTGGATCCGGATCAATGGGGCCACGGTGACTCAGGCGCAGCGGCAGCAGGCTGTGGCGTATGTGCCCCAGAGCGAGGGCGTGGATTGCCAGTTTCCAATCTCTGTCTGGGATGTGGTGATGATGGGCCGATACGGCGCCATGAATCCACTGCGGATTCCCCGCAACAGTGATCGCGTGGCCGTTCGGGATGCTCTTCAACGGGTGGAGCTGCTGGATCTGCGCAACTGCCCGATTGGAACCCTTTCCGGTGGCCAGCGTAAACGCACGTTTCTGGCACGGGCGATCGCTCAGCGGGCGGATGTGCTGCTGCTGGATGAACCGTTCAATGGCGTGGATGTGCGCACCGAAAAGTTGATGGCACAGCTGTTCCTGAAATTCCGTGATGAGGGGCGCACTATCCTTATTTCCACGCACGACCTCAGCCATGTGCGCGAGTTCTGTGATCTCGTTGTGTTGATCAACAAAACCGTGCTGGCCTACGGCGAAACTTCGGAGGTGTTCACCTCCGAAAATCTCGCCCTCACCTTCGGCGGATTGCCACCCGATCTGCTGACTGGCAACAGTTCACCGGAGAGCTCACTCTGAGCCTTTCTGCATGATTCGGTTCAACACCTGCTGTTTGATCAGGGCTCGGTCCCGCTCCACATAGATCTCAGCCCAATGGGTGGGTTTGTCTTTGGCTTGGATGGTCGCCACGTCCTGTTCAAGAGCTTCGACCAGGTCATCCACGAAAGCTTCAGGGTCGTCGCCGAAGCTCTGGTGAAGCGCCAAAGCCTTGTCAAGCTTGCGGATCAGGCGTGTCGCTCGCGACATGTAGGGCTCATAACTCAAGGGCGATATTGATGGAGCCAGCTGCGGCTGACAAGATTCATTCGGGCTCGCTGACAGGCAAACGCAGTCCGGTGGTCTCCTGAAACTGCTTGAGCAAAGTGGCCAGGGAGAGGTTGGTTTGTCCCTCCCGTTCCCCGATCAGATTCACTTCTTCCACCTCGATCGGTTGCACCGTGTCGCTGAGCATGGTCAGCAAAGGCTCAAGCTTTTGCAGCAGGAACAGGCGTTTGGCGTCATCACCGGATTGCTTGAGCGACTCCACCAGCTCCCGCAGTCCTTCCGCCTGGGATCGACCCTGCTCAACGATCGTGGCGGCCTGACCCTTCGCCGCCGCCATCATTGTTTTGCATTCCGACTCCGCTGGAGCAATCACATCGGCCTGAAGCTGTTCGGTGACCTGTTTGATCCGTTCCTGTTGCACAGGGATCTCCGCTTCGGCTCTGGCCAGCTCTGCACCCACCTTCGCTTCCACTTCTGCCACCAGTGCGTCGCGGCGGGTTAGGGCATCCTTCACGCGTTTTTCCGCTTCCGCTGTCGCAATGGCCAGCTCCTTATCGAGGCGACGCAGTGATGTGATCCGCTCGTTTTCGGCCTGCTTCACGGATGACTGCGACTTGGCTTCAGCTTCAGCGATCCGTGAGTCGCGCTTGAGCTCCACCAGCTGCTTGCGACCGATGGAATCCAGATAGCGAACGTCATCGGAGATGTTCTGGATTTGGAGCGTGTCGAGAACCAGCCCCAGTTTCTGGAGGTCGTCCTCAGCCTCCTCGAGCAGGGTGCGGGCAAAAGTCACCTTGTCTTCATTGAGTTGCTCCGGGGTCAGGCTGGCCATCACGCCGCGGAGATTGCCTTCAAGGGTTTCCTTGGCGATGTGTCGGATCTCGTCCTGCTCCTTGCCGATCAGCCGTTCAATCGCGTTGTGGATGCCGGGTTCGTCACCGGAGATCTTGATGTTGGCGACGCCGGAGACGTTGAGCGGAATCCCTCCTTTCGAATAAGCGTTCTCAACACGCAGGTCGATGGTCATGTTGCTGAGGTCGAGTCGCGTGACCTCCTCAAGCACAGGAATGCGCAGGGCGCTGCCGCCTCGCACCGTGCGGTAGCCAACCTGTTGGCCGGATCCGATGCGTCGACGCAGGCCGGAGAAGATCAACACCTCACTGGGTTGGCAGATGTAATACAGCTGCCGCAGAAGAGCCACGAAGGCCCATGCACCGGCGGCACCTGTCAGACCAATGGCGATGAACATCAGTGATCTCCTTTAGACGACAAGGTGGCCAGCAGGTCGATCCCGAGGATCTCCTTCACCTGCTGGAAGAATTGGCGAACCACAACGTGGTTCAGGGCAACGAGGCTTGCCAGGCTGGTGGCGTCGTTGCCATCGAGGCTTGTGACCCGCTTCAGGGTGAGTCGCCCCGGCAGGCGGGTGGCCTGCTCAAGCACCATCTCGATCTGCTGCAGCAGAAAAACAAGTTCAGCTGTGCTGCCGGCTTCATCCCAGACCTGGGTGAGCAGGTCGTTCACCAGCGCACTCGCTTTCACGTCTTCCGCCGTTGCGGCTGCTTCACCACGGGCGCGCAATTCCTGCGCCTTCTGGTTGGCCTCCGCAGGGAGGACCTGATCGGCCTGCAGCCGCAGCCTTTCCAGGTCAGCCCTCACTTTCTGCAGCTTCTGTTCCGCGCGTGCGCGAGCCTCCAGCTCAGCGGCGGCGGTTCGCTCCTCCTCAGATCGCGCCTGTTTCTCCATCTGCGCGACTTTTGTTCGAACGGCGTTGTCCTTCTCGACAACATCCGTTTCAGCCTCGGTGCGCACGACCTCCGCCACTTCTTCCATTTCTGCCTCGATGCGCTCGGCCTGGCCAATGGCTTCGGCTTCGGCAATCTCGGCATCACGCACGATCTGAGCCACCCGCCGGCGGCTGATCGAATTGAGGTAGTCGACGTCGTCGGAAACGCTCTGGATTTTCAGGGTGTCCAGCTGTAATCCCAGGCGGCGAAGGTCCTGTCCAACGTCTTCGGCGATCTGTTCGGCGAAGCGAAGCCTGTCTTCATTCACCTGCTCCGGTGTCAGCTGGGCCAGAACACTGCGCAGGTTGCCTTCCAGGTTCTCCTTGGCCACCTGAACGATCTCCTTCGAATCCCGACCGAGGAACCGTTCGATGGCGTTGTTGCGCACTGCTGGATCGGTGCTCACCTTCACGTTGGCGATGGCCTGAATGTTCAGGGGTGTCCCACCCCGGGAGTAGGCATTGTTCACTTCCACCAACACCGGCAGCAGGGTCACATCCATCCGCCGTGCTGTTTCCAGGATCGGTTTGACGAAAGTCCAACCGCCATTGGCGACGACGCGGTAGCCCTTCATGCCCTGATCACCCTGGTTGCTTTGCGAACCGGTGACCACCAGCAATTCATTGGGCCGGCAGATGCGGATCATCCAGCGGCTGATCAGGTTCAGGGCCACAAGGACGACGAACAGCGTCGCCACGCCTCCGATCACCGCCTCACTCTGATTGCGGTTGGACGGAAGGAATGCCGGTGGGCCTGCCTGAACCTGGACTCGAGCTTGAGCGCTCATCGTGTCCTTTCAACGATGCCTTTCCCATAGCCGGGATTCTGACGGCTGTCATCAGATCGTTTGGTCCACTGGTTCGACGCTCAGCGTGTTGCTATCGGCGGCGATCACAACGATGCGGGTGCCCTTCGGCAACGCTCTGCCGTCGCTGCTCCGGGAGGGTCTGCGGATCAGGCTGCCCCGGGCGGTCAGTTCCACGAAGCCACGGCCGCCAGCTTCGATCGCCAGGGAAACCTGCCCCTCTCTGCCTACGAGATCGTCGCTGCGCACCAGGCTGTCGGCGTCCTGACGCCCGAGCATGCGCAGGAGTCTGGAGGCGGCCCATCCCATCAGCGTCCCCATCACCAGGGCCACGAGGCTCGGTGGCAACCAGGACCCTTCAGGACTGAGCAGCAGCATCAGAACACCACATAGGCCGAACCCGGTCAGCCCGAAGGACCAGAACGGTGTGCTGAAGAGAAGGGAGAGGTAACCCCCCTCACCGTCAAACCCACCCTCGTTGTCGAGGGACAGGCTGATCAGGATGCCGCCGGCCAGAAGACAGACGAGATAGGCGATGAGCATGGCGACAGATGTTCAGTTGGGCTGTAGACGCTTGGCAAGTTCTTCGGTCAGCTTCTGCACCGCTTCGCGGCGGTTGCCTCGATAGTCGTCCAGCCGGTCCGCCACCAGCAGTGGTTCAGCAAGGTGGAACTCAACCCGCTGGGGACCAAGGCTGGGTCGGCCCGCCCAGGGGCGATCCTCGATCCAGCCGATCGCTTCCTCCACCAGCAGCAGCATCTCGGCCAGACGGTCGAAGTCCGGGGCATCGCTCACGTAGTGACCGCTGACGCTGGTGAAGTGTTCCACCAGGCGCATACGTGTCAACTCCAGATCGGCCTCCCGGGCTTCCCAGTCCGCAAGGCTGCGGTCCAGGGGAGACAGATGTTCCAGCCCTTCCCTGTAGATCCGATCCCAGGCGGCCTGTTCAATGCGACGGCAGCGTTCCTGCAGGGTGCTCCCGGCCCGAAGGTGGAAGTGAGCCTCCGCTTTTGCCAGGCCATGCAAGCGGTAGATCTCGATGCGTTGCGTGAGCGGCAGTGCCTCATCGGTTGGCAGTCTCTCCAGCTGTTCCAGCACCTCCATCAGGGCTGTGCCGATGCCCAGAAGCCGGCTTCGTTGCCGCGCGATGGATCCCTCGCTCCGATCCACATCAGGCGAGAGGCCTAGATGCTGTTCCAGGGCGCTCAGCCTTGCATCGAGGGCTGTCCAGTTGGGTTGACGCCAGCTGTATCGAATTTTCACCGGCAGCACCTGCAGGCTGCGCGGGTCATTGCTCGTGGCCAGATCATCAGCGGCCCAGAAGGCAAGCTGCGCCACTCCCGGTTCCAGGGGTGCCATTTCGCCAGAGAGGTTGTTGGTCGCCCCCTCGGGTGCCACCGCCAGGGGATAACGCCCCTGAGCAAGCACCTTGCGCGCCTGGTTGAGAGCCGGTCGGTCCAGCCGGCCGCGATGGATGGCGATCCCACCGCAGCGCTGCAGCAGCCATCCGATCAGCGGGCCTGCCCAGATCGGGATGCCGCGGTCGTACAGGAAGCGCAGCTCAAAAGGTCGCAGCAGAGGCTGACCCATCAAGTCCGCTTCGGCTCTGACCCTGTTCCAGAACAGATCAGCCAGCACAACGGGATCCCGGGTGCTGGGATGCCGGAAGGCGATCAGCAGGCTGGTTTCACCGCGCTGTTGTGCGCTGACAGCACGGACCAGTTGCTTCGCCGCGTTTTCGCAATGCAGTTCCAGACCCAGAAGTCGGAACAGAAGCGGCAGCAACCGTCGCACCACCTCCTGCACCAGACGGCTCGGTCGTGTCGGCAGCCGACGCAGGGCCGGGCGGGCGGTTTGGGTTGAGGCGCGTGGCATCAGGCCGTTCGACAACGCGCCCATACTGATTGGATGGATCTGCTGCTGGAACCCCTGGGTCACGCCTTCATGGTGAGGGCGCTTCTGGTGAGTGCACTTGTTGGTGGCGTTTGCGGATTGCTGTCCTGCTACATGACCCTCAAGGGCTGGGCGCTGATGGGGGATGCGGTCTCCCATGCGGTTCTTCCCGGTGTGGTTGTGGCCTATGCCCTGGGATTGCCGTTCGCTGTTGGGGCTTTTGTATTCGGCCTCGGTTCCGTGGCGGCAATCGGCTTCGTCAAACAGAAATCACGGGTGAAGGAAGACACGGTGATCGGTCTGGTGTTCACCGGCTTCTTTGCTCTGGGGCTGGTGTTGGTGTCGAAAACTCGCAGCAACATCGATCTCACGCACATCCTCTTTGGAAATGTTCTCGGCATCACCAACGGTGATCTCCAGCAGACGTTGTTGATCTCGGCGATCGTCCTCACATTTCTGTTGCTGCTCCGCCGGGATCTGATGCTGTTCTGCTTCGATCCCGCCCACGCGCGCTCGATCGGGATCAACACCGGGATATTGCATTACCTCCTGCTTGGTTTGCTCTCACTTGCTGCCGTGGCAGGGCTTCAGACCGTGGGCATCATTCTTGTGGTTGCCATGCTCGTGACCCCCGGTGCTACGGCCTATCTGCTCACCGATCGCTTCGATCGCATGACGCTGTTGGCGGTTCTCAGCAGTGTGCTCTCCAGCGTTTTCGGTGTCTTCATCAGCTACTGGAGCGACAGCTCCACAGCTGGCTGCATCGTTCTGGTTCAGACCCTGCAGTTCCTGCTGGCGTTTCTTTTCGCGCCCAGGCACGGGGTGTTGCGCAGCCATGGCGACCTCACTCCCTGACAGCTGATGCCGCTAAGGTCCGGTTTCTAGGTTTTGGGCGATGAACGGCGACTACACCGTGGCCATCTGGGCAACCATCGGACTGGTGGTGGTTTTCACCGTTCCAGTGGTGTGGCAATTCCTTCAGCCGAACGATGACGACTTCGGCGACCTCACTAAGCGTCCCAAGTAGTTCCATCCGGTAACACCTGACGGAATCCACCGGACTCCACCACGGTGAGCGGTGTTGAGAACAGATCACTCAACCGATCGGCGCTGAGCATGTCTTCAGGACTGCCGTCGGCGGAGATGGTGCCGTTGTTGAGGAACAGAACCCGTTCCATTTCAGGAAGGATGGTGTCGATCCTGTGAGTGACCTGCACAACCGTTGTTCCCCGGCGGCAGAGCTGGCGCAGGCAATCGATCAGTTGATGACAGGCCCGCAGATCAAGGGCTCGGCTCGGTTCGTCCAGGACGAGCACATCCGGGTCATGGACCAGTGCCCGGGCGATCAGTAAGCGGCGTCGCTGCCCATCAGACAGATCTCCATAGCGCTGATTGAGGATGGCTGCCAAGCCAAGCCGCTGCATCAGGTTTCGGGCGACCTGCTGCTGTTGTGCCGTCGGCACCTGGTCTCGCCCCAGTCGCATCGACCCGAAGAAATTGCTTAAGACGACCTCGGCGGCCGGTAGAGCTTGGGGGAAGCGCTGCTCCAGTTCGCTGTTCAGCACCCCGATGTGTCGGCGCAGGTCCCAGAGATTGACGTTCGTCTTGCCGAACAACCTGAACTGTGAATGCGGCTGAACGATCGGATGCAGGCTGCGGTCGATCAACTTCACCAGGCTGCTCTTGCCGGCGCCGTTCGGGCCCAGGATGGTGGTGGATTCGCCGAGGCGGAGCTGCAGGTTCAGATTCCGCAGCACGGGCTTGCCGCTGAGCCACGCTTCTCCTTCGCTGATCTCCAGCCAGGGTTTAGTCATCCTGATTCGCCTCCGCCTGCAGCCTCTGCACCACAGTCTTCAGGCCAGCAATGGTCGGCCGGTACTCCCCGCAGCGTTCGCTCCAGATCGTTTCGCTGCGCAGCTCCGAAAGGCTGGCCAAGGTCCAGTCCTGACCCTCCAGCAGCTGTAGCTCCTTTAGCGGGCGCAGCAGTTCCCCCCGGAACACATGCACCTCCCTGATTCCGCTCGCGTCGCTGAACCATGGCTGTAAGGGAGGATCAGGCCGCCAGGCGATCTCTTCCTCCAGTTCACGTTGCACGGCCTGTTCAGGTGTTTCCCCGGGTTCCAGGTGGCCGCCGAACAGCCCCCATTGGCCAGGGCAAAGGATGGTGTCGATGTCGTTGCGCAGCTGCAGAAGCCAGCGGTCGTCTCGCTCAAGCATGGCAAGGGCAACGGCGGGTTTCATGCAGCGTTGTCGGGGGTACGAATCCAGAGCGCCAGTCCACCACTTTTGCCGCGCGCGCAGAGCCAGCGGCGCTCGGCACCCATCGCAATCAGCGCGAAGAAAGGCTGTCGCTGTTTTGCCGGTGCGGGAAGCGACCGGTTCACCAGCGTCAGGGAACCGACCTTCAGGCGTACGGAGTCGAAGCTGAACATCAGCATTGGCTGGCGTCCCTTCAGGGAAGCGGTGCCATCGAAGCGGAGCTGAACCGCGCCAAGGCTCACCTGGTTGGCGATGGCCATGCCATCGCCTTGCCGTTCCAGCATCAGGCAGGCCTGCAGGCCACGCAGAAGACCGATGCTGAAGCTGGATGAGGCCTTGCCCTCGCGAGACCAGGTCTGATTCAGCTGCCAGCAGCCATCAAGGTCATCCGCTGCGAGTCCTGTGCCCTGGCGCCGCGCCAGTTGTTCCAGCTCCAGAACAACATCTGAATCGGTTGGAGCGTCGTGGATCATGGAAGCGAGCAACGCAGCCATCCTTCCGGATACCAACCATGCAGCGTGATCAACCTCAGACTCCCCCTGTCATGGATTGGCTGCTGCGGGGCCTCAGGATTGGTGCCAGCACGATTGCAATCGTCGAGCTGCTGCGTAGCGATTGGTTGGGAGGTTGTCTGAGCAGCCTGGCTTGGTTGATGTTCGTCCAGGTTGAGCGCCGTCGTGCGGCTGTGAAGGAGGGGCCTAACGACTGACGATCGTTTGCCAGGCCCACTGGAAATGGTGAAAACAGCTCAGTGCAGCGATTGAAGAATCGAATCGATGCTGTTCGGATGTTGACGGATGTAAGCGTTGAATTCCATCGCCAGAAGCCTGGCCTCAAATGCATCGCTGGCGTAGAAGCACGATTCCAGCTTTTCGCCGGAGGCGTTTCTGTGTCGCACGGTGTAGGGAGTACGTCCCTGATGGATGGAGGACATGACGCTGGGACGTTGACATTCACAAGCTGACATCACTGCCCCTGTTGATGCCATAACTATTCATTCATGTTTTCGTTTCAAGGCTTCGTAAAGTTAGGTAATTAAGCATTCATGGGTGATTAATTGAGCTGCCTGATTTATCAACCCCGGATCAGCCGTTTCCGCTTTTCTCTGGTTACTGGTCTTGCCCTGCTGATGGCCCATGCCGCAGCGGTTTCGCCCGTTCGTGCTGAGTGGTCGCCGGCCAGCGAGTCTTCGGCCTGGAGAGAATTGCGACGCCGCGAATTGCCAGGCGAGGGCTGGATATTTGTGGAGGCGACACGAACCGATCGTTTCGAGGCAGCCGAATACCTGCGCAATCCCACGGCTGTCGACAAAACGGTGGAAATGGAGGCGGGTGTGCTGATGAAGCGTTCCGGTCAATCGGCCTGGTCCAGCCGCGTGCTGCCCATGCGGGCCAACTGCACGGAAGGTCGTATGGAGCAGAAGGATGCAGAGGGCCAATGGACGACCTACCCCGGCAGGGCAGGCACGGCCGTTAAGGTCCGCTGGATCTGCTTCTTGCCATGAACCGGCCTGCCTTCCAATACGAGCAGCCCGAGCGCTTCGGTGAATCCCTCACCACAGCGCGCCCGTGGAACACCACGGCTCTGGGTTTTGTGGAGCAACTCAACGGACGCTTCGCGATGGTTGGATTCACAGCAGCTGTGGTCGGTGAGTGGACCACCGGTCGTGGAATCGTCGGTCAGTTGTCCGGCCTGGTGCACTGGTATCTCCAGCTGGGTTGAGCGATGCCTGCAATTCGTGTGCTCGAGGAGGCCCAGCGTTACAAGCTTGATGGCAGTGATGACGCGCTGTTCTACAGCGAGCCTCGCTTTGTGCATCATCTCGATGCAGGATTCCGCGCTCGGTTGACGCAGCTTTATCGGGAGCGGATTCCACCCTGCGCCCAGGTTCTGGATCTGATGAGCAGCTGGGTCAGCCACCTACCTGACGACATCCATTACGACCGGGTGGTCGGCCATGGTCTCAATGAAGAGGAGCTGACCGCCAACCCCCGACTCGATCGGCATTGGGTTCAGAACCTCAATCGGGATCAGACCCTCCCCCTGGACGACGACAGCACGGACTGCACGCTGATCGTTGCCGGTTGGCAGTATCTGCAGCAACCGGAAGCCGTGGCGGCTGAACTCCTGCGCATCACCAGGCCCAAGGGGCAGGTGATCGTGGCTTTCAGTAACCGGATGTTCTTCACCAAGGCTCCACAGATCTGGACCGATGGCGACGACCGCGATCACCTCAGCTACGTCGCCAAGGTGCTGATGGCCCAGGGCTGGCCGAAGCCAGAAATCGTGGCTGAATCCACCCGTGGCAGTGGCGTGATGGGGTTGCTCGGAGGCAATGGAGACCCTTTCTTTGCTGTTGTGGCCACGAAACCACTGGGCTGAACCTTTCCCTCTTGATCGAGGCAGCTCAGTAGAGGGAAAGGGCCAGGAACTGCGCATCGGCGTCCTGAACCTCCTCGTTGTTGTCGAGATCCCATCCTCCATACAGGAGATGAAGAATGCGGCCCACTTCAAGATCCCGATCGCCGACGTCTTGCCAGAGACGTCGGCTCAGTTCCTGATCAGCCAGCACGAATTGTGCGTTTGCAATGGCACGGGTGATTGAGAGGTAGCTCTGTCGGTCATTGCGGGTGCGGCACTCCATCTCCGCAGACACCACGGTGGCTGCAGGCGTTCTGGTCTGAGACGGTTTCTGGATCACCATGGTTCCTTCAGGGCAGGGTTGCTTCAGGCCACCTCTTCATCAAGTCAGGAGGCTGGGCTTGCTGTCGCTGACTGCATCGGTGGAGTTTCAACCGTCATCGGCTCCCCCAGGCTCGATGAATTCAATCTCGTCAGCTGGCGCCCACAAGGCAATCAGCCTTAACGCTCATTTTGTCGCCCGCACCGCGTCAAATCTTGAGCCGGATCAAATCAAAGGGTGCAGATCAACACCGCAGCCTCACTGTTCAAGACGATTCATTTCTGCAGAAGCGGGCTCGAATCTTGATGTCATCTTCACGCTGCCGCTTTTACCGTCTTGAAATCTCCCTTGATCAAATGCCTGCAACCGAGAAGGTCGCCGATTACCCACGCCCGCCAAGAATCGAGCTGGTGAAGGGCTCTGTCGCCGTTCGCATCGGTGATGAATGCATTGCAACGGATACGAAATATGCCCGCGTCTGCGAAACCTTTCACCCACCGACCATTTACATCGACCCTTCGGCCTTCAAAGCCGGGACGCTCCACGCCACCAGCGGTCGTCCGAGCTTCTGCGAATGGAAAGGCATCGCGTCCTACTGGGACCTGAGCACGTCAGATGGCAGCGACGTCCGCACCCGGGCCGGCTGGAGCTATCCAAATCCCACTCCGCGTTTCGATTCATTTGCGGGTTGGATCAGCCTCTATCCACGACTGGTGGATGAATGTCTGCTGGAAGGTGAACCGGTCACTCCACAGCCCGGCACGTTCTACGGCGGTTGGATCTCCAGTTGGACCATCGGACCTTTCAAGGGTGATCCAGCTCATCCTGAGCTGATCTAATCAACGCCCAACGACAAGGTCCCGCCCAACGACAAGCCTCAAGCTGTGTTCGTCTTTGATTGATGGATCTCTCGATGGATCCGATGATCAACATGTCTGGACTGATTTGGCGTCTGTGGTCCAAGTAGCCCCCGATCAGCCCGTGGTGATCCTCGGCGGTTTTCTGATCACCGATGAGGCCTACCTGCCGATGGCGGACTGGATTCAGCGGCGTAGCGGAGCTCCGGTTCGCATCGTTCATGCCACAAGGCTGGACTGGCTGGCCACAAGTTGGGGATTCGGCTGGGTTCGTCTGCTCGACCGGGTCGATGCCTGTGTGCAGGAGCTTCAAAGCCGTGACCCCAGACGCTCGGTGACCTTGATTGGCCACAGCTCCGGGGGAGTGATGTTGCGCCCGTACCTGAGTGATGAACCGTTTGAGGGACGCACTTACAGAGGTGCAGATCGTTGCAACCGGTTGGTCACGCTGGGAAGCCCCCATCAGGCTCGGAGAGCGACACCGCTGCGGGCACAGGTGGACCGTCGTTTTCCCGGCTGTCCTCTGGCGGATCGTGTTGACTATCTGGCGGTGGCTGGTCGCCTGGATTTGCTCGGCAGCAACGCGAGCAATTTCAGCCGCCGGTCAGCATCCCGCTCCTACAACCAGATCTGCGGTGACCCCAGCGCACCGGGAGATGGGCTGGTCCCCGAGGCATCTGCTTTGCTCCGGCAGGCCCGCAGCTTGGTGCTGGAGGACACGGCCCATGGCGGCCTGTTCGGCAGTTCCTGGTATGGATCCCTTGATCGTGTCGAGGCCTGGTGGTCGGCTCTGGAGGGCTGAGAGAGATCCGAGGCCTCTGCTCTGGATCCGCGATCAGGCAATGTGGGCCCCTTGTGCGGTGTTCATTGGTGACAACGAAAACGGGTTTCGGTGGCGGAAGCAGCCGCAACAAGAAATCGGGTGGCAAGCGCAAGCCTGGTAAATCGAATCACAAGCGCGAGCAGTGCCCGATGGGGCGTGATCCGGATATCGATGCCATCAAGGCCAGGCAGAGCCTTGGACTGCCCCTGTCCGGTCGCCTGACAGAACAGCAGGTGAAGCACGCTCACAAGCTCCTCGCGGTGAAGCATCACCCGGATAAGGGCGGAGACCCCGAACTGATGACGCGCTACAACAACGCCCGCGATGTTCTGCTGGAGCCTGAAATGGAGGCGATTGCCGCCTGATCTCAGGTGCTGGATCGGCCTAACACCAACCAGCAGATCAGCAGCAATCCGCTGAGGCTCAAAACGGTGTAGATCCAGTCGGCATAGGGAGTCCAGAACAACCCGAGCACTGAAACCGTCGTCATTGCTTGTCCCACACAAGGATCAGAACGACAAACACAGCCCCGAACACCAGAAATGGCGTTCCAATGGTGATCAGGGCCTGCGTCTCCATCCAAATTGATACAAAACCAGGTTCATGTTCCTGGCGCTGCGTTCAGGGTGTCAATCCGCCGACACGCACTGAGATGTTCAACGCATCAGCTTTGTTAGCTCGTTGGCGACTGGATTGCCCGCGGCAGGCCACGACTTCTGGGTTCATTTCTGGTAGAAAAATATTGATCTTCAGCATGTAGATGAAGATTTTGTTGTGGAGATATTGAATTGTGATTGGTGTTCGGTGTGACTCCTTTCGGTATCTCCCCTGCTGCTTGTCTTATGCAAATGGATCCTGCTTGTCAGTTGAAAACACAGCGCCTTCCAGCCGTTCCAGTCTGAGCAGCACGTCTTTGATGATTTCCCGTGCTCGTGGGTCAACTGTTTTGACATCCTTCACCAGCTCCCAGTCACGGCTGGCTGAGGGCTGGGTTCCGTTCAGTTTTTCAAAAGCTGCTGCCCTGAGCCAGTTCGACCGATCCAGGCCACTGGCTTTCGCCGCCTGATCCACTTGATCCAGCAGGTCGACGGGGAAGCGGAGGTTGATTGAACGGTATTCAGTCATAGACCTCAGGCACTTAAGTCGTAGTCAGAGCCTAGCGTTGTGGTGGCTTGGCACCCACCTTGTGCCGCCTTGCTCGTGCTAAGCATAGGCAAGGCATATGCAAAAGGTATATAACTGGGGTATTGACGCGGATTTTTGCGGATGACGATCACCCTCCCCCCAATGGTTGCTGCCTCGTCCAAGACCTATCGCCATCAGTTGGATGACTTGCTTGTTCGCCTCGAAGTCAAAGCAGACCGACTACTGAATGCCGATCAATGGGATGAGGAAGCAATCGTGTTGACGGCCAAGCTCCGTTTCCTGTTCGCCGAGGTCATCGGCAAAGACGAGGTCTCACTGGCGAACTACATCAGCAACACCTGGGGTTATTGCGGATTCACTGAAGAGCGGCTGGCCAACGGTTACCCCTTCCTTGCTGACAAGTGGACTGATGATGACCAGCCTCTTGGCTTTTATCACGACTATCTCGACCATGTTTTTGAGGGGCACCTGCCGTATCTGCCTCAAGGTTGGGTGGATCTTCCCCTCCATGAATTCAACTGGAATGTTCAACCAGTCACAGGTGAAAAACTGCTTGACCTTCTCCATAACTACATATCGATCCAGGACCCAGAGGATGTCGTCAATGCCTACTTCCTTGGTGCTGATCGTGAGTCATGTGGCGTAGCGTTTGTGACGACGGGCTATCTGTCGAATCAGCAGAACCTGACTGGTGGTGATGCTCTTGTTCTGCAGGCCTATAAAGCATTCAACCCAGCATTAATACAGGCACTGATTGATGTGGAGGAGGGGAAATGATTGTTGGCTTGCTAATTGCCATCTACCTGGCAGTCGTTGTTAATGCAATTAGGATTATTCAGACCGATAAGAAATAATCTCAGCAGACATATCGATCTGTCAATTCAGGCTGATCTGCTCTTTCGGCTTCTTACGTGCTCTGATTCCTGCTGGGCTGTTGTTCTGTGTTATCAGTCAACCGTTCATTCATCCATTCGGGCATGACCGCGTTGTTGGCCGATTGATGGCCTTCAAGATGGTGTGACCCGACCCCGTGTAGCGAATGGAACCTCTTGTTCTGGTTTGGTCACAACGATGAAATCAGTGTCTGTCGCGACCTCTTGGATCCACTCAATCCATAACAATTAAAAGGCCAACACCATCCGGGAGACGCGGCGATCGCAAGCATCAAGCTTCAACGTTGACTGAAAGGGGTATCGAGGAGGGCACACCCTCCTTTTTTCTTTGATGGCCACTGGCTTTTCAGGCAGGCGCTACCAGTAGCGCACTGGCAAAAAAAAACCCGCCTCGAGGGCAGGCCGGGTGATGGGGAAGCTGAATATACCCCTGAATAGCGCTAGATGCAGGGATGCCGTCAGTATGGCCACAAAAGACATCCAACTTCATGGGAGCCTTAAGTAACTGTTGTTACCCACAACATATAGGGTCTTAAGAGTAGTATATGTGCATCACATCAAGATGTGGTGCACATTGGCCGGGTGATGGGGATTGCCTTGGCTTTTGAGCCGCCTCTGTAAGAGGTGGCTCTTTGTTTGCACCGTGTCCTTCCTAACCATCGTTTTCAGTCCATCAACCAATAACTCTCTCAATTGATCCAGCTCATAGGCTGCATACAAATCACTTGCCAACTCTGCTGTTTCCACGTCTTTTGGTTTGGCAGAACGTTCTGGTGAATGTCGTTTCGATAGATAGAACAAGAAATGTCAGGCCTATTCGCTCATTGCCAGTTGCGCGCTCTGTGTTTAGAACAAATGTATTGGAGTTAGAGGCGGCGATGAGTGTTGATCACGGCATGTTCAAAGGAACCCTGTCCATCCCTGTATTTGTGGGTGTCAAGCCAGGAGACGTCGTGTTGGTTTGGGATCATCCAGAACTGGTGGATTCCGACAGCTCTGCTTGGTGGTTGGGTGAGGTCATCGTCATGGATAGGGCCGCAATCCATTCAAAAGAGCCATCCCTTGTTCAGGTGGCCGATGTTGATTCAGGTGTGGTTCGTTGGGTCAATGCCGATTGTGTTCAAAAGTTGATGCTGCCGTTCAACAGCCCAGACAGCAAACTGATCGCATTGGAAGATTTCAAAGACTGAATGGTCAGATGCAGTTGACATTGACGGACTGGATGCAGCTTTCTCAGGGCTAACGTTTTACTCTATTTTCTTAGCCATCAACTTAGCCCTGATTTGGAATCAGCTGGCATGGTTCCTTTCGGAATGGATTCAGCATATAATTGGCATACCTTATTACAGCTCTTGCTAAATATTTTGTAGATGAGTCGGTTTGTGAAACGATCTGTATAAGGAACAATTTTGGGCTGGATATTGTCGATTAATATTGCGACTCGTAGTGCTGCCTCTCAAGATGAAAAGGAATAACTGGATTTTTCTGTTCTTTTCCTTTCTCCTTTTTGTATCATCTGCTCTTTTAGTTGCTGTCCTTTCTTTTTTGGGGGTTTATTTTCATCATTCCTTGGATTATTTCTTTCATGAAGGACATTTAGGGACCTTTTATCCCGTTTCCTTGCTTGCGATTTCATCGCTTTCATGTTTTTTGTTCCACCTCAAGCTAACTCCATCGATAACATATATCTTTGAGAATCCTTTGAGTCAAAAAAATACTTGGTTTTGGTGTGGATTCGCATTCGCATATCTTTCCCTTGACGACTTGTTTGAAATACATGAAAAAATAGATTTTAAATTGCATCACTGGCTAGACGCCTTGGCAAAGATTAAATCCAATGCTGTTACTGATAAATTGGATGATTTAATTGTGGTGATTGTTCTGGCTGCAGCTATTTGGTTTTTGATTAGATACCGGGATACATTTACTGCCTATCCGATGATGTTGGCGGCATATGCCTTTGCTTGTTGTCTAGTTCTATTAATGGTGGTGGTCGATTTTTTGACCAATGGCGGCCATATTTTAAAATTCTTCCTTGGTAAAGCCTTGTATTCAGACCTTAAAAGCTTCCTTTACGTCATAGAAGAGTCCTTGAAGATTTTTGCATGCAGTTTTATCCTGCTGGGCTCAATTGCTCCTTGGTTTGGAAATTCATCTGCTAAATATTAATGATTTAAAGCCCATCTTTTGAAATTAAGATTTTAATTGAATCAGCTTTTTGGTGCGTCTTATTCAACGGCTATCTTTTGTTAGTCTCGGCTCCAGCTGTCTTCGCAAAGGGATTTCTGGTATTGCTTTTTTGTTAGTCGGTAGTCTTTTGTTTGCTTCGCAAGTGCCTGGCTAGCTTCAATGCCACGTTCAGAATCTCCATAAGCGGCAACGATTTGCCGGTTTACTGCCATCTCTCTCCCAAGTTTGTTCATTATTTTCTGCATATAATCGCACTCAACTGGTTCAGCCTTTATCCCTAATATTGAATTTGTCAATACGGCAAAAGCGAATGCTGTGCGAAGCAGCTTCATTCGACTCAGTCAATTTGCCTCAGCCTATTCTGATTTGAATTAATGGTCAATCCAGCTGCAGGCTTGCGTTAAGTGTCAATACTGTGATGTCTATGCCTACTCTTTTCGATTTTGAGATGATGATTGTTTGATCAGCATCAAGAATTGGTTGCACACGAAGCCTCGTCGTCTTGCCTGGACATAAAAAAACCTGTCGCTGGGACAGGTCGGATGATGGGGATAACCGATTTATAGCTCATGACAGCGCGATGCATAGGGGTTGGTTTGATTCTGGTTCAATGCTCAACGGCTTTTCATTCGCAAAGCTTAGTCAACAGCTGGACATACAGGCTTTAATGTTGATATATAGTTTGTGGCAATCATTAATAGTCAATAATTTGCTCGCCTAATTTTGATTTCTTTGAATAATTAAGGGATAAATGTTTGTCTAGAGGGGTCTCAGTGGTTTTATGGAAACTTCAACGCTTCTTGGCGTGTGAATGCTTGGAAGAAAGATGTAGCAAGTCTGATGCTTTTCGCTGATCTTCGATCTTTGTCAGCCTTTTCACCAAATTCCAGGTGTCTTGGCTCGACAGCTCACCATCGCACTCCCATTTCATTGAAGAGAGTTCGGCAGGAGCCATCGACGAATGGGCAAATTAGAACAAATAATTTAAATGACTTATCTGCTTGTGGCTCTTGATACAACAGTTCCGTAGTGGAAGAAATTCCAAAATTAATGCAAGGTGAACCTTTGGATGCCATCTTCGGTGGTTGCTTGGGAGGGTTCGTTTTCCAAGCTGCCGCTCATGGTCTCAAGGATCGTATTTGCTTGGTTGAAGACAAAGGGGTTGATGATCCCGAAGCTGTTCAGCATATTCACCCACCGATGCCAGAGTTGTGTCTTTGATGAAGACACACGATGATCAATACTGTGTTCTGCATCGAAAGACGTGATGACGACTCACGCTGGCGGCGTGAAATGTGCTTCAAGACGGAGTTCCGAGCATTCGTTAACGCTCGTACAAAATCCATGGCCACGTTGGGTAGCTATCGAGTGGTGCACGATTTCGACAATGAAGTAGTGGCAGAGGTTGACGGACATGAGCTGACGAAAAGCAAGAGAGAGAGGCGTAGTCGTCAACAGCAATAACAACGTTTGAATGAATTGATCGTTGTTGGTTTTTAAGTGCTTCTGCTTATGCCAGTTTTTTCAATAATAAGAACGCGTCACATAATGTTTGAGCAAAAATGAAGAATGGCCTGCGTTTGAGCGATCTCGTCCATTGTCAGTGAACACTGACATGGGAGGCTGATGATGGCGCTGCATCTTCAAGCACTCGAATGGGATTCCAACGGAGAACTGGCTCCTGAGGATCGCTTGGTTCTTCTGAACTCCCTGATGCCGCAGTGCGTCTCGGACGTTCAGGTTGAGCTCATCTCCCTGATGGAAAGAATTCCTGTGTCTGTGGAAATGCCTACGGCCTGTTGAGATCCCGCTGACTTTCTGTTGTGTCTTCGGCATGCACAACAACAATGTCGGCTTCCAGGCATTGCGGGCAAGTGCTGATTTTAATCAGCGTTGATACTCCTGATTCGGAACTCTGTTTGAGGTCGTCTATGTAACGTTGCTTCGTAATTGTCTTGCTTTTATCAAGACTGACTGCTTTCTACTTTCTGCTCTCTGGTGAGAGACAACGTGGTTGTCTTCATCGTTGACAAGCAACGTTTAAATATTTTTTCCCTTACTCAATCAACCCCAGTAAATGGTCATGACTGGCCCCAGTTGAACCCGAAGCGATGCTGTGCTGCTGCTTCCATCTCTTTGCGGATCTGGGCAATGGCCTCACGGGCAAAGGCCTTCTCGTTCTCCTGAGCTGTAATGATCTGCTTTGTAAGAGATCTGAGCTGTTCAATGTCGTCACAGCCATCAATTTCTCGAAACGCTGCTTCTAGGTGAAACCGTTGTTCGACAGACAAGTGTTGATTGGTCATCAGAAAAGATTGAATAGAATTTGATGCCCTGGATTCGAGCCAGTGCTTCCAACGATCTCGTGAACGATCAGGCGGCAGAAATACTTAACGGTGCGGCGGGATGGCTTGTGGGCATTGGATCAGCCAGACCATCTGCGAGAGCCTTGGCACGTCGATACATTTCACTGTTGGTTGAGCCCTGGGCTTCCATTGCTGCTGCTACGACTGCCCAGTTGCGAATTTCGGTTGTCGTCATCTTGCTGCATATCGGCTCTTAAATCTTGCAAAAGCAACGACTTACTGTGAGGTGGATAGCCGCCATCCGTCCGTACAGCTGATTCTGCATGCTTTTTGCTAAACCAACAGAACTAAAGGCTTAACCCCCTTTGGGGGCATGGGTTCTGCTCCTGAACCCCAGCCCCTAAAGCGTGATGCGCAGCTGGATCAAAGACAGGTCAATCTTCCGATGAAACAAATGGACCAAGCCGGTGATGGCGATTATTCAAAATCGGTTTACGAGGACGCCTGGGAGGACCTGGGAGTGTTGTGCGAGACCTGGAAGGCGTTGCACGGTGTCGACTCTTCCTTTTGTCAAGCCGCGTTACGCGACTATGCCAATCATCTTGAAGAGGAAGACTCATAAAAAAGAAAGAGGCTCGACCCGCATCGGCCTCGGTCTGAAAAAAAGTTTTCACGCCATTTCCACAGTTGCCCGTCGAGCTCCATAAAGGCAATGAGCAGGACAGCTGATTGTCGATTGCCTCATCGGTGACGAGAGTGTACTCATCGAGATCGGAGGA
>QCTY01000022.1:0-20525 GCA_003208975.1 Synechococcus sp. AG-676-F02 | reverse complement strand
CAGTGACCGAAATGGTCACTGGAATCGACCTGATTGCCGAACAGCTGCGGATCGCCGGTGGTGAGCCGATCAGCGTCACCCAGGAGGAGATCAATCTCTCCGGCCATGCGATCGAATGTCGAATCAATGCTGAGGACGCGAGCCACAATTTCCGGCCGGCGCCGGGAAGGATCACCGGCTGGTTACCGCCTGGGGGGCCGGGTGTTCGCGTCGACAGCCACGTGTACACCGGTTACGACATCCCCCCCTTCTACGACTCATTGATCGGCAAATTGATCGTTTGGGGACGAGACCGTGAGATGGCCCTGACACGAATGAAGCGGGCACTCAACGAATGTGCCATCACCGGCATCCCCACCACCGTTGACTTTCACCTGGCCCTGCTGGACCGACCGGAATTCATCAACGGCGACGTCCACACCAAATTTGTGGAACAGGAAATGCTCAACTAAGCGTTTCAGCCCTCATCAGAACCTGCGACAGCAGTCCCTGCTGACCGACGAGCAATTCACGCACCAGGCTAAGCAGACCAACCCAGATCACCGGGGTGACGTCGACACCCCCAATCGGTGAAACCACCTTGCGAGTAGCGGCCAAGAAGGGCTCCGTTGGCCAGGCGATCAACGGCCAAGCGCCGCGGTTCAGATCCACCTGTGGGTACCAGGTGAGCACGATGCGCAGGAGAAAGGCCAGGGTCAACGCTGCCAGCAGCAGTCCCAGGGCCAGATGAATGGCAGGTAACAGCTGAAGCAGCAGAGGCGTCACAAAGCTCAAAGCATTGGCATCAGCATCGTAGAAAGCAGGCTTCGATCCTTAGGATCACACCGGCTTCGACAGGACGGCACCAGCCATGACCCCCTCCCTTTCCAATTTTCTAAGCAGCCTCTTCTGGGGTGGTCTGATCATCGTGGTTCCCGCCACCATCGCTCTGGTTCTGGTCAGCCAGACCGACCAAGTTGACCGCAAGCTCTGAACCCACTGGCGCCGCTCGTAAACTGAGAGTCACTTGCAGGCGCTGCATTGGTTAACGCCAGTCTTAATTGGGCCAGCATCGTTGGGATCGTGCTGGCCGTTGGCGGAGCGCTGCTCTACTTCATGCGCTCGTTCAAACCGGCGTTGGCGCGCGATTACGACGTCTTTTTCGCAGCCATTGGTCTGCTCTGCGGCGGCATCCTGTTCTTCCAGGGCTGGCGTCTGGACCCGATTCTCCAGTTCGGACAGTTCCTGTTAGCCGGGACAACCGTTTTCTTCGCCTACGAAAGCGTGAGGCTGAGGGGTGTGGCAACGGAGCAGGCTCGCCGTTCGGCCTATTTCGACGATGAGCCGGCTCCAAGCCGCGATGGTCCATCGCCTGGGATGCGAGGAGGATGGGACGACGGATATGAGCGTTTCGACGAACCTCAGCCGCTGCGAAGACGCTTCAACGGCCGGGAAGACAACTTTGAAGATTCGCCGCAGGAGGATCTGTACCGCCCCAGACGCACCTCACGCGCAGCCATCCCGGAGCAGGCCGCAAGTCGTCGCACCCGTCCGGACGATGAGCCACAACCAAATTGGGGCAACCCGGAGGACGATCGATCCCGCAGGATGGCTCGCTTCCGTGCTGGCGAAGCCCGCGAGGAGCGCCGAGCCGACTTCGGAGACCGCCGCAGCGATCGAAACGACCAGCGTCGTGGCAGCCGACCTGTGGGCCGAAGCTCTGCCATTGGCGCAGATTCCCCCGCCACCGATCGTGGTGCAACAGCCGCCCGACCATCGCGCCCCGATGCTGAAGAGGCAGCCTTCAGTGCCAGGCGCGCACCAACCAGCAGCCGCACCAACAGCGCCCGTCCCGACTCAAGCCGTCCGGACTCAAGCCGCGCTGACACCAGCAGCCGTCCGGCACCGCGCAGCTCCCGCAGCAGCACCAGTCCACGTCCTCGGGATAACAGCTCCCGTTTCGACGACTGAACCGTTTTCGAACGCCCCTTCTGCTGATCCTGCTGGCCGCCAGCCTGCTGGGGTGCGCTGGTCGGGTCGAACGGGCTGGGGACGCCTGGCTCAACCGCAGTCAGCAGGATCCGGCCCTCAGTGGTGATGGTCGCCTCCTGGCAATGATCAGCGAGCTGAGGGGACGCCCCACGGTGCTGCTACGGAATGAGAACGGCAGCATCCAACCCCTGCCGCAACTCCGCCGCCATCAACCCCACAGCTCCCCGTCGCTGAGCTGGAACGGCCGCTACCTGGCTTTGATCACCCAGAGGGGCCAGCGGCGGCTTGCGATCGTCCTCGACCGTCTCAATGGACGAGTGCATCCGCTTCCCCTGCCTGGGGGACGGGATCCGATCCGTTTAAGCCTGGCACCAGACGCACGAAAACTGGCCCTGCAGGTAGCCGATCAGGGGCAATGGCGCGTGGAAGTTCTCGACCTCAGCGAGATGCTGGAGCCAGACCGCGCCGCTGGGGCGGCACTGACCACACCAGCCCTCGAGGAGAGTCCATGAGACACCTCGTCGCGCTGATGGTGCTGCCATTCGCGATTCAAGGGTGTGCGGGCCCCCGTCCGAAACCGATCCCAGAACTCAATGGCCTTCTACGCCAGAGCGTCAGCGGTCGCAGAGAGCCGGCACTGAGCCAACGCTGGCTCGTGAGCCTGAGCCAGCGGGGCGGCCGCGAAAGGGTGGAGCTGATCGACCTCAACAGCCGACGTCCTGTGCCTTTGCCCGGCCTCAATAGGGCCGATGCACTGCCGATCAGCGTCAGTCTCAGCGCTGACGGCGAACGCCTGGCGGTGGTGCAGCAGAGAGAGGAGCGCACCGAACTCGTGCTCTATCGGCGCAGCGTTGGAACCCTGCAACGCTTACCGCTGGAACCACCCGGTGTGCCGCGAGCGGTGAGCCTCAACGGCAATGGACGACGCCTGGCCGTCCAGGTGAGCCGAGGCGGGCGCTGGGACATTGACCTGATCCGGCTGCCCTGAAGCCTCTTCAGGACACAAACCCTGCCCAATGGAGAAAAGTGTCGCCACTGAGCGCCTCCGTCAGCAAGACAGCAGCGAAGCCAACCATGGCGAAGCGGCCATTCACCCGCTCGGCGTAACCACTCCAGCCGAAAGCAGGAATATCTGTTGTGGTGGCCGATGTGGTCGGCACCGACGCATCTGCAGGGGTCTCGTTGGATGAGCTCATCCGACCGGATCAGGAACGCTCGAAGTCATAGCTGGTCGCCGGCAGGAGACGCCAGTCACAGTCGCCACTCAACTCGAGAACCGTGTCATGGAAGTCCTTCAGAGTCGGCCTATGGCCAACGCTGATGAAGGACACTTCTCGGTCTCGCAGCAATGCGTAGAGACGGGACTCCGTTTTCACATCCAAGGCACTGGTCGCTTCATCAAGCACCACCACCTTTGGAGAGTTGAGCAGCAGCCGCGCAAACGCCAACCGCTGTTGCTCACCCAGGGAAAGAAGCCGCGGCCAGTCTTGTTTGATATCGAGATCGGGATAACGCTGCATCAACTTGCCCAACATCACCTGGTCAAGGACGGCCCGCAGCTGTTCATCACTGAAACGAGCCTGATCAAGGGGATAACAGAGCTGCTCGCGAAGTGAACCAAGGGCCATATACGGCTTCTGAGGGATGAAGAGAAGGTCTCCCTGTCCCGGTGAATACACCGTGCCGGTCGGCGACCCCCATAACCCACTCACAACCCGAAGCAATGAAGTCTTGCCACAGCCGGAGGGACCAACGACCAGCAACCCTTCGGAGGCCTGAAGCGAAAAGCTGAGATCGCGCACCAGCACGTTGTCGGTGCGCGGGGTCTTAACTGTCACCCCCTGCAGTGCAAGACGGTCGGACGGGACAATCCGCGGCACATAATCACTCCATTCGCTCGGATCCAGGTTCGACACATTGGATTGAAAGCCCTCAAGCCTGTTCACGGATGCAGAGAAACGAGCCAGGGCCTCGATGTTGTAAACGATGAAGAACAACGAGTTTTCAACAAGGTTGTAGGCAACGTTCGCCTGAGCGAAGCCGCCGTAATCCATCTCACCAGCAAGAATCGGTGCCGCAAGAATCAAATAGGGGATAAAATTACTGGCATAAATGCTGGATCTTTGCAGCACCCGCAGAAGTACCTCCCAGACAATCAGCAGATTGAAGTTTTCAACCACCGTGGCGAGTCGCCGCGTAACTTCCTTCGACTCTTGCTGCTCTCCTGAATAGAAAGCGATGGATTCAGCACTATCGCGGATCCGCACCAATCCGTAACGAAAATCAGCCTCGTAGCGAAGTTGAAAATTATTGATTCGCACCAGATTCCTGCCTGCCAAGATCATCAGGATCGAAACGGCTGATGCATACACGAGCAGGGCGAAAGTCAAGCTTTCACTAACGGAATAAAGAATAAGAATATTGAGAGAAAAAGTGAGAATTGAATCAAAAATATTGATAGCAAACTTCAACGCCTCAGCCGTAAAATCTTTAACGTCTTCGGAAATACGCTGATCAGGGTTATCAACATTGGTGGCCGCTTCATCATTGGGATTGAGCACGTAATAGGCCCGATCCTGCAGATAATCATCCACCAGGCTCAGCGACAGCCATTCCCTCCAGAACAGCCCCAGTTTTTGGGTGAAGTAAAATTGAAGACTTCGAATCGGAAGCGCGACCGCAAAACAAGTTCCGTAAACCCAGAGGTTGCGATAGGACGCTTCTCCGTCCCTCGAGATCAGCGCATTCGTGAGATCACGGGCAATGAAGGTGATGCCGGCATTGACGCCGTTCACACACAGGAGCATCAGGATGACCACCCCTAGAAACAGCCAAGGCAGCCAGCGGCGATGCCTCAGTTGGCCACGCACGGAGGCGAACACCACAGCCCCCAGCACGAAAAGGGCACTGATACCCGCCCCCCATCCGCGGGACCAGAGCATGGCCAGGGACGACTGCACGCCACCGAGGTACTGGCCGGTGAACTCCGGCAGCAGCCACGACAGGCCGTTCATCAACCCGGTGACCAGGAACAGCACGATCCCGGCCACACAGAACAGCAGGCTCAAAAGCAGTCCAATGAACTGCCAACCGTTGTCTTCGGTGTAGGGAAAGAAATAGGGCTGCGCAAGACGACGCAGCTTGGCGGCCTGATCGCGCAGGTTCTGAAGCTGGTTGGTCATGCCGCTGCTGAACTTTGATCAGTCTGGCTGCCCCATTCACTCTTCGCCGGCACCTTCAGCCAGGGGGCCAGGCGAGGGGGCGACCGCCGATCACATGCACATGCAGGTGAAACACCGTCTGCCCGGCGGCTTCACCGCTGTTGACCACCGTACGGAAATCCGTGAGGCCCTCCTGCTTGGCCACCCTCGCGGCCACCAGCAGCAGATGCCCCAACAGGGTTTGATCACTTGCTGCTGCACTGCGGAGACTTTCAATCGGCTGTCGAGGAATCACCAGCACGTGCACAGGAGCTGTGGGAGCGATGTCTCGAAAGGCAAGGCAGAGGTCATCGCTGTAGACCTCATCGCAGGGAATTTCACCGTTGAGGATTTTCCCGAAAATCGTGTCATTCGCCATGGCCAGCGTGGTGGTGAAGCGCATTGCAGTGAGACAGGTGGGGCATGAACCGCCTGCACACTTTGTTGATCGGATGCTGGCACGTTGTCGCAGCGCAGCGCTGCAGGGCCTGGAGGCTCGGCCCGTCATTGTTGAAGTCGACCTGGCCCCAGGTCTGCCCGGCATTCAGCTGGTTGGCCTGCCGGACAAGGCCATTCAGGAATCGAGGGAACGGGTGCGCTCCGCACTGCGCAACAGCGGCTTTCGAGGCCCGCTGGTGCGGGTGGTGGTCAACCTGGCCCCAGCGGACCTGCGCAAGGAGGGTCCTGCCTTCGACCTGCCCATTGCCCTGGCCCTGCTGGTCGCAAGCGGCCAACTGGACCGCCCCCGCCTCAATGGCATCTGGTGCGCCGGGGAACTGGGGCTCGATGGCAGCCTTCGCACCTGTCGGGGCGTCCTGGCGATGGCGGAGCAGGCATTTCGCCACGGGGCTGAAGCCTTGGTGGTGCCGCCGGACAACGCCGACGAAGCCGCTCTGATTGATGGCCTGACGGTGCGCACCGCACCCAACCTCAAGCAACTGTTCGAGCAGCTCAACGGCACCCGCCCATGTCTCAGGATCTGCCGAAGCAGGCCGAGTTCAGTCCCCCTGCCAACCGAGCCGATCGACGCCTCGGGCCAGGCCGGTCGCGCCCTTGCCCTTGCCGCTGCAGGGGGGCATCACCTCCTGCTGGTCGGGCCACCGGGCTGCGGCAAGAGCCGGCTGGCCCATCAACTCCCGCAGTTGCTCCCACCCCTGGGACCGGAGGAAGCCCTGACCATCGCCCGCATCCGTTCTGTGGCCGGTGAACAGCAGGACCCGTTGGAACCGCTCAGAAAACGTCCCTTCAGGGCCCCACACCACAGCTGCTCAGCGGCCGCCCTGCTCGGTGGCGGACACAACCCCCGACCGGGTGAACTCAGCCTGGCCCACGGCGGCGTGCTTTTTCTCGATGAGCTGGCTGAATTCCGGCGAGCCGTGCTGGACCAGCTGCGGCAACCCCTGGAGGAGGGGGTGTACCGCCTCAGCCGGGCACGGCTGAAAACCAGTTTCCCCGCTGAGATCACCCTGGTGGCAGCCACCAACCCCTGCCCCTGCGGCTGGCATGGAGATCGCGACCATGGCTGTCGTTGCAGCCGCAGTCAACGCCAGCGTTACTGGCAGAAATTGTCTGGGCCAATGCTGGACCGACTGGATCTGCAGCTGCGGCTGGAGCGACGCTCGGCAACCGCAATCCGGGAGTGTCTGAACCCAGGGGCTCTAGCAACGCAGGACCCCTGGCTTGAGCCGCGCAACATCACCGCAGCGCGACAGCGGATGACTGAGCGCAATCCCGAGGGGGTCTGTAACAGGGATCTCACCGCCCACAACTTGGGCAGCCACGGAAGGTTTGAAGCGTCTGCGCTTCAACTCTGGGAGCGGCTGGTTGCTCGGCGAAGACTGTCCACCCGCAGCGGGATTCGACTGTTACGGGTGGCGCGCACCGTGGCGGATCTCAACGACACAAATCATGTGAGTGTCGACGCTGTCGCAGAAGCCAGCGGCTTCCGCTGTGCCGACTTGCTGCAGCTTGAAAGCACGACGTGATCAGTCATGGCTGACCCTTTGTGGACTACGTCCCCAGAAACGAAGACTCCTTTCGGGGACCTACTGCGCAGCGGTGGCGGCATCCCGATAGATGTACATATGCCCAAGATTCTTTGTGCCGTACGCACGGCGTTTCAAGGTCCAGCCAGGCTGAAACTTGAGTTGCAGAAAGCCTCGTCCAGCTCCGCCTGTGGTGGCGATCACAAACGATGGCTGAGACCGGTCCCGACTGGGCGAGGCACGCAATTCCATATCTCTGCCGGTGTTCACAACGGTGAGTCGATAGCGGGTGCCGAGGTCATTTCCCCCTATTCGCAGGGAATAACCATTGCCATCGATGTAGCGGTTGCAGATTCCACTGAAATCGAAACTGGACAGCAACGGATCCACCACCGCAGGGGCGCTGCCACTGACTGAAAAACAAGGCCGCTTATCAGAGCGCTGTTCGTAGATGTTCAGCTGAGAGCGTTCACCGGTTCCAATCGGAGCGGAGACAAGAACAAACTTGGAGAGGTCAACAGAAACAGCATTGAACAGTGATCCTTCGGCCCGGGCGGAGGGGAGGAAGACCATGGACAGGGCCAGTCCTACAGCTGCTGGCAGAAAGCGAGAGATCACGGCCGATCGCTGAGATGTGTGAATCGTAAAAGTGACGGTCAAACCCGTCATGGGCCATCAGGCCGGTTTGTTCAGGCGAATCGCCACCAGCAGGGTGCCGACGGTGCCTGGAGCAGCGAGCCCAAGGATCCAGCTGGTGGTGGTCACCCCCAAGTCGGGGTCGCCATAGGCCAGCTCAAAAACACAGCCAGTCGTGGCGATACCAAGGACACAGGCAATGGCCAGGAACAACCCGGCCATCGGTTTCATCGGCATGGGTCAAGAGAGGCTCTGAACATGCTGGAGCTGGTAGCCATTGTCGCGAAGTTCCTTTTGAAGTCCGGCCTTGTCAGTAACTCGATCCACGAAAAGAACTCCGTTGAGGTGATCGATTTCATGCTGAATGCAACGCGCCATCAGTCCGTCAGCCTTCATCTTGCGAGGCCGCCCCATTTCATCGCGATAGCTCACCTCAACCGTAGAGGGACGAACCACATCGAGATAAACGCCCGGAATACTCAGGCAGCCTTCTTCATAGGTGTCAATGCTGGCACTGGAGGATGTGATCTCAGGATTGATCAGTACCACAGGAGGGGTGGTTGCGTTCTCAAGATCGAGATCAATCACTAGCAGCTGCTGGTGGATACCCACCTGTGGTGCAGCCAGTCCGATGCCCTTTGCCGTATACATGCTCCGCAACATGTCCCTAGCGATCTCGCGGCTCTGCTCGGTGACCTTGCCGATCCGGCGGGCCGGTTGCCGCAGGGAATCGTCACCAAGCTGGCGAATTTCTAGTGGAGGAACGTCTAGAGCGGTCTTGGGAACCAGCATCGTGGGCCTCGACTTGTCGGCCGCCCGTGCCAGCTGAGCGAAGCTTCCTGCCAAGACCATCAAAGCGTTGCCTCAACATGTTACGCGGCCTGATTCAGCCGCCATGAGCGCAACACCTCTACCTGCATCGCATGCCGTTGGGACACTGCCTGGCTTGAAAGAGCCGCAGTTGCTGGCGGGACCAGGCGGAGTGGTTTGGCTGCTCTGGCTGGAGCAGCGCCCCCAGGAGAAGGGGCGCACAACGGCCCTGATTCGACCCTTCGGCGCTTCGCATCAAACGCCGATGGAGCTGACGCCTGCGCCAAGGAGCCTGCGCAGCCGCGTGCACGACTACGGCGGTGGCGTGCTAGCCGCCGTAGTGAACAACGATCATCTGCTTCTGGTATGGATCGAGGCTGGTTGCCTGTGGCGTCAGGACTGGCAATTACCAGAAAATGCCGCGTTGCAACCGCAGTCGCTGACAACGCCGGTACGACTCTCCCTGCCGGGGGAGGGAGAGTTGGCCGATGGCCAACTGGATCAGATCCATCAGCGCTGGATCGGCATTCGAGAAGTCGATGGGCTGGACCAACTGGTGTGGCTGCCGTTAGACGCCAGGGACCAGAGTCCCCAACTGCTGCATCAGCCCGCGGACTTCGCTGGTTATGCCTGCCTGAGCCCCGATGGCCAGCACCTGGCCTGGGTGGAATGGCAGCAACCGTCTATGCCCTGGGACAGCAGCAGCCTCTGGTGCGCTGAGGTCGGTTCAGACGGCGCGCTGTTCAACCCCCGGCAGCTGGCGGGAGAGACGGGGGTTTCTGTGTTCCAGCCCCAGTGGTTACCGGACGGTCGCTTGCTGGTGGCGGAAGACAGCAGCGGCTGGTGGAACCTGATGGTCAAGCATCCGGATGAGACAAGCTGGCAGCGGCCCTGGCCGATGGCGGCTGAAACAGCCATGCCGCAATGGATCTACGGCATGAGCACCACGGCCTGGGATGGCACCGATCTGCTGGCGGCCGTCTGCAGCCGGGGCAGCTGGACGCTCAAGCGGTTGCAGGCAGATGGATCAGTGGTGACTATTAATCAGCCGTTTGACGACCTGGCCTATCTCCAAGCATGCAATGGGAGGGCCGTTGCTGTGGCAAGCCACAGCACCTGTGTTGCCGGACTGCTGGAGATGGATCTGCGGCCTGCGTCACCGCTCTGGGAGCACACACCTGCTGTGATCTCACCCCTGCCTGCCGAAGCCATCAGCGTGGCCGAACCGATGTGGTTCGACGGCCACGGCGGCGAGCGCACCCACGCCTGGTATTACCCACCCATGGACGGCAGCACCGGAGCAGCACCTCTGCTGCTGAAGAGTCACAGCGGCCCCACCGCCATGGCCCGCCGCGGCCTCCAGCTGGGGATCCAGTACTGGACGTCCCGCGGCTGGGCGGTGGTGGACGTGAACTACGGCGGATCCACAGGCTTCGGTCGCGAGTACCGCGAGCGACTCAATGCAGGCTGGGGGGTGGTGGATGTGGCCGACTGCGCAGCAGCGGCTCAGGCACTGATCCACGCGGGCCGCGCCAATCCCGATCAGATCGCCATCGAAGGCGGCAGCGCCGGAGGGTTCACCACCCTGGCAGCGCTCTGCTTCACCGATGTCTTTCGTGTCGGCGCCTGCCGCTACGCCGTGTGTGATCTCACTGCGATGGCAGAAGAAACCCACCGCTTTGAAGCCCGCTACTTGGACTCACTGATCGGCGACTGGCCTGAGCAACGTGCGATTTACGAGCAGCGTTCACCTTTGCTCCACGCCGGCCAAATCCGCTGCCCAGTTCTTTTCTTTCAGGGCGAGCAGGACAAGGTCGTTCCACCGGAGCAGACCGAACGAATGGCCGCAGCCCTAAGAGACAATGGAATTCCTGTAAAAGTCGTGTTGTTTGCCGAGGAAGGTCATGGGTTCCGCGATCACTCAACTCAAACCGAAGTACTAACTACGACGGAACACTTTTTCAGACTACAACTCAATATCCACAAGGAACGAAGCTAAATCAAAATATCACCAACAGTGACATCAGCTAAAGTCAAATTCTTCAGAAAAATTGAATGGTCAGCATTTGCAGCCTTCAGCAATACGCCACCATCTGTCGCATTCAAAGAAACCTGCTCAGGATCGTCCACATCAATCAAATCTCCTTCCGATTGATTGAAATCTTCTATCGAATCATTCCCCTTTGACATCTTAAATTGATCAGCGCCTAGACCGCCAGACAACACATCGTCGCCAGACCCCCCACGAAGAGTGTCAGGTCCAGCACCACCTATCAACACGTCATCTCCACCTCGACCATAAAGTTGATTACCAACTTGATTAGCAATGATATTGTTCGGACGCTCATTTCCTTTGCCCGACAATATCGCAAAACCTCCGAGCTCAAGATTATCGATATCAACCACATCTTTTGAGAGGTCAAAGTCAATAATACTCACAACATTTTTACCCGTAATATCAAACGTTGAGACATCCGTATATGGGCTAGCAATAGCAACAACACCAGACGACGTCTCTTTGCGAACTGCCGAGAGATCACCGCCCTTGGCTGCATCACCCCAGGCCACGACAGATCCATCGTCCTTAAGCGCAGCAAAGGCATAACCTGTTGAAAAAATCTCAACAACACCTCCGGACAACTGCTCTTCAAGATCAGAAATGTCGATCGGATATTTATTATTTGCAGCGGAGCCAGTTGAACCCCAGCTCACAACCGAACCATGACGATCCAGGGCAGCGAATCCATAACGACTGGAAGTAATGGAAACAAAATTACCTTTTTCTAATGCCTTCTTCGTCTGCTGATCTTTCACAAGAGCATCTTTATCACCCCAATCAGCGATCGATCCATCCTGCAGCAGAGCCGCAAATGCATAACGAGTTGACGCAACCGAACGAACACCCACCTCGAGTCGATTCTGAACACTCGACGAGTCACCACCAGCTTTTTTAAGCCCCCAAGTAATTAACTTGCCATCACTCTTGAGAGCCGCATAGGCGTAACGTGTTGAAAAAATTTCCTCTACCCCTGAGCGCAAATCTTTTTTCATACTCTTAAGAATTTCAGGCTCGCTTTCGTCTTCCCCTAACGTCCAATGATAAGTATGAAAGTCGACAAGATCTTTGCTTCCACCACGCCATGGATCTCCCCAGGTGACGACTCGACCGTTGTTCTTCAGAGCAGCAAATGATGTTCCATTAGAAGCTATTTTTTGAACACCTTTATTGAGAAGCCTTTGGGAGGCTCCTGTATCACCTCCACGCAGAGGATCTCCCCATGCCACTACGCGACCATTATTTTTTAAAGCGGCGAATGCATATCGAGAAGAAAATATGTCGACTACATTTTTGTCTATTTGATCAGAAACGGCAGAACTGTCACCTCCACGAGGTGACCCTGTATCAATGTCACCCCCCAGGGATTTTGACCTAGGATCTTTAGTGGAAAGCCCCCAGGTAACAACGGAACCATCTGATTTAAGAGCGGCCATTGAGGTTCCTGTCGAGAATAATTTCACGACATCGGAGGAAAGCTGATCCGCTGCAAGACTGTTATCCCCACCTTCTTCATCTTTCCCCCAACTAATAACCGATCCATCGGATTTCAGAGCCGAGAATGACCGCCGCGTGGAAAAAACTTGCTCCACTCCTTCCTGAAGATCATCCTTCGCTTTATTCTTCTCACCACCGCGGCCTCCATTCCCCCATGTGATCAGCTTTCCATCTGCTCTGATGGCAGCAAAAGAATGTCTATTGCTAAAAATCTGCTTAAAAGGACCCTCTTTGACATAACGAATCACCTCCTCCCCGCCATCATTAGAGACACTTCCCCAACTCACAACAGATCCATCGGATTTAATTGCAGCAAACGATCGCTGATTCCTCCACTCGTATCGTGAACGGCCAGGCTCAGAAAAAACCTGAGCGCCAACAAGAATTTCAGGCAAATAACTTGAAACCACGAACCAGAACTTTGCACATCAAGAAATACTATCAGATTAAGGCGCAAAGTCAGCACAAATTATGCGCTAATTCAAAATCAATATACTGCATCACAAGAACAACGATGCATCAATCAGGCAATTTTATCTTCGCAGAAATGATCTCTTTTCATCAGCCAATCAAAATCTTTACCCACGCACACTAACGACAGAGCATCTCAACTCGGGCCATGGTGTCATTTCATATCGACACAAATTCAACAACTTTTCTGTGCAGCATTCAGCAGAGAATGACCAACCACAATCTTTGGTACGATTTAAGACTGAAATGCATTCCAGACTGAGCCAAGAAATTTATTCTGGACTGATTACCCTACACCTGAGGCGATTCAAAGTATCGCAAGCACCAGAATAACTTAGTCAATACTTAAATTTTTTAAATCATAGATTTAACATTCTGATCTTTTAAGACACTGGTCTTTCTATCATCAAAACAACTGGTTTATGTATTCGATTTCGAACCAAATAATGCTGCACTGATCGCCTGCCTCACCTCCGCAGGCCAAGCCAATCGTCCTCATGCTGAGAAGCTCCATTGGTGGTGCGGTCATCGCCCAAAACCTGGCGAGAAGCCTCAAGATCATGGGGCACTTCCTTGATAGCCAATCGCAGGATCAAGCCGCGATGTCGGGCCATGCAATTGCGGTTGCGTTCGGTGAGCTCGAGCTGACGCTGTGAATCTGTTACCAACAAGAGCACCAGCCAATCCTGGGCGCACCTTGGGACGCAAGCCCCTCCATACAAACCCAAGGAGATTTAACGCTTGAGCTCAACTTGACCAAAATGTTTGTACTGAACATTTTGGCAGGCAAAGGCTTAATTTGGTAGCAAGAGCTACGAAAGCTGCTTTGCGATCCCGTCTTTGGCGCCTGGGCATTGCCGCCCTATGCGTACCTGCCCTTCAACTGCTTCTCGGCGCGATGCTGCCAGCCCATGCGGGCGACGGCAGTGCCGCTGCCGACAACACACTGATTCTGGTCAGCTCGGCGCTCGTCCTCCTGATGACGCCAGGACTGGCCTTTTTCTATGGCGGCTTTGTTCAGGGGCGCAACGTCCTCAACACCATGGGCATGAGCCTGGTGATGATGGGAATCGCCACACTGGTCTGGACCAGCATCGGATTCAGCCTTGCCTTTTCCGATGGCGGCGCCATGAACGCGGTTATCGGCCATCCCTTCCAGTACGCGCTGCTGAACAACCTTCCTGGCACCTGGGCCGGACTATCCATTCCCGGGCTGTCATTTGCTTTGTTCCAAGGCATGTTCGCGATCATCACCCCCGCCTTGATCTCCGGGGCCCTGGTGGAGCGCTTGAGCTTTCGCTTTTGGTGCCTGTTCAGCCCGATCTGGCTGCTGCTGGTTTACGCACCGCTGGCCCACATGGTCTGGGGCGGCGGTTTCCTTGGACAGGATCTCGACTTCGCTGGAGGCACCGTGGTGCACATCAGCTCGGGCGTCTCAGCTCTGGTGCTGGCCGGCCTAGTTGGCTCTCGCAAAGAGTGGCCCCAGTCCGGGAAGCCGCCCCATGACGTGACCCAAATCATCCTGGGGACCGGTCTGCTCTGGTTTGGCTGGTTCGGCTTCAACGGCGGCAGTCAGCTGGCCATCGGCGGCGCGGAAGTGCCCTTCACCACAACCCACATCTCCGCCGCGGCCGGCTTGGTGACCTGGGCCCTTGTGGAAACCTGGCGTGACGCCAAACCCACCGCTGTGGGCATGGCCACCGGTGCCGTCGCCGGCCTGGTGGGCGTCACCCCCGGGGCCGGTTTCATCACCCCGGGGGCTTCCATGGCCATTGGGGCGATTACCGCTGTGCTCTGCTACGCCTCGATCCAGCTCAAGATGCGACTGCGTTTTGACGACTCCCTCGACACCTTCGCCGTCCATGGCGTCGGCGGCACCGTGGGGGCCCTTTTGACCGGCGTCTTCGCAAGCGCTCCGCTGATTGCCTCTCATCCAGCCGGAGCTGTCCTAGCTGAGTACGGCCGTTTTTCCCTGATCCTTGGTCAGCTGCAGGCCGTTCTGGTGGCCTATGGCCTCGCAGCCGGCGGCACACTTGTGATCGCGGTGGCCCTGCGCCAATGCGGGGTCCCCTTCCGTGTGAACGATGACGCCGAAAGGCTCGGCGTCGACATCGAGGAACACGGGGAAGAGGCCTACGGCGAACGCACTGGCTCACCGATCTTCGACTGAACAACAGCAGATAAGACTTTAAGCCCTGGTATTGCCGGACCAGGGCTCAGTTGTAATCGTGGATGCGACCTTGGCACCCAAGCAGCATGAAACGGTGGCTAAAAGAATTCAGCGATTTTTTCTTTGTCAAAGGAAATGTGCTGGCGCTTGCAATCGCCGTTGTCGTCGGTGAACAAGTTTCAGCGATCACCAAGAGCCTTTCATCGGATCTGTTGATGCCGCTGATAAATCCCTTTATCCCCTCTGGGAGCTTCAAGGACCTGGCCATCCCCTACTTCGGGGGGCCGATCGCCATTGGCAAATTGCTCGACACCTTTTTATCTGCTCTGCTGGTGGCCTGGGCTCTGTTCATGATCATGCAGGCCATGAAACGGATCGAGCGAATCGGGCATCATGAGAACACACCAGCCGACTGACAGCTGAGGCAAGTCGGTTAGCTGTGCTCCCGCAAAAACGAGACCGTGGACGCGAGCTCATCGCTGAAGCGGTCGATCTCTTCAAAGGTGCTGGTGAAACTGAGACTGGCCCGAGCCGAAGCCGTGACGCCGTAATGGCGATGCAGAGGCTGGCAGCAGTGGTGACCACTGCGGATGCAGATTCCTGAAGCATCGATCAGCTCTGCGATGTCATTGGCGTGAACACCGTCAACCAGGAACGTGGCCAGGGCTCCACGCTCCGGTTGCTGTTCAGGAGTTGGACCGAGGATCTTGACCCCATCAATGGCCTGGAGCCGCTCGAACAGATAGCGGGTGAGCTGGGCTTCCCAAGCCTGGATCGCATCGAGCCCGATGGCCTGGAGGTAGCGGATCGCAGCCCCCATACCAACGGCTTCACCGATGGCCGGGGTTCCAGCTTCGAACTTGTGGGGCAGCACGGCCCAGCTGCTGCTGTCGAGGAACACGTCCTGGATCATTTCCCCGCCACCAAGGAAAGGCGGCATGGCCTCCAGCAGCGCTTCACGCCCCCAGAGAAATCCCATCCCGGTGGGACCACAGAGCTTGTGGGATGAGCCCACCAGAAAATCAGCATCCAGCGCGACGGTATCGATGGGCTGATGCGCCAGGCTCTGGCAAGCATCCACCAGCACCAGAGCGCCCACCTCATGGGCGAGGGGGATCACCTCTCCCAGTGGGTTGCAGCAACCAAGGGCATTGCTGATGTGAACCAGGCTCACAAGCCGGGTGCGCTCGCTGAGCTTGGCCCTGAAATCAGCCAGGTCCAGCTCGCCGGATTCGGTGATGCCCACATGACGCAACACACAACCAGTGCGCTGAACCAACAATTGCCATGGCACCAGATTGCTGTGGTGCTCCATGACGGTGAGCAGCACTTCATCACCTTTGCGGAGATTGGCGTCGCCCCAGGTGCGAGCCACCAGATTGATGGCTTCGCTGGCATTCCGCGTGAACACAATTTCACGGGAACTGCTGGCGCCGATGAACTCGGCCGTGATCGATCGCGCCCCCTCGAACGATTCCGTGGCCCGAGCACTCAGCTGGTGGGCGCCACGATGAACGTTGGCGTTATCGCAGTTGTAGTACTGCTGAAGCGCGGCCAGAACCTGACGCGGTTTCTGACTGGTGGCCGCGTGATCCAGGTAGACCAGCGGGCGACCATCCGGAGCTTTTTGCTCAAGAATCGGGAAATCAGCACGATATTGAGACGCCAAGTTCACGATATCTTCGCCAGCACGTGCTTTCGGGGCAATCGTCATCGGTCGAGGCTCTCCATCACACGGTTCAGCGGCTGCCAGGCCTGCGCTAAGGAAGGAAGTTGCTCAATCACCTCCTGACAGGCGCCGCGCAGCAGCAAAGCTGCGGCGTCAGAGGCGCCAATGCCACGGCTCTGCAAATAAAACAACTCGTCCTCCTGCAACTGGGACACGGTGGCGCCATGGGCGCAGCGCACATCGTCCGCAACGATTTCAAGCTCCGGCTTGGTATCGACACGGGCCTGGCCAGACAACAACAGGTTGCGACTGAGCTGCGCTGCATTGGTGCGCTGGGCGACGCGAGGAACATCGATCGCACCATTGAAGATCGTGTGAGATTGACCGGAGGCCAAACATTTCTGCAGCTGATCCAACTCACCCTCCGGCCCGTCGAAGCGCACAGCGGTGTGGGTGGCCAGTTGCTGTTCGGCACTGGTCATGGCAAGGCCTTTGAGTGTGGTTTCGGCCTGGCCTTCCAACTGGACCACCCGCGGCTCAATCCGACCCAGAGACCATCCGGTCACCACAGATGTGAAGGCATAACGGCTGCGAGGAGCCTGTTCCACCGCCAAATGGGCCAAAAGAGAAGCCTGACCATCGGCCGTGGCGAGAAAACCATGGCGAAGCTCAGCTTCCTGACCAAGGTGTACTTCAATCACATGGCTGTGGGCAGAGACCCCCTCCGCCAGGACAACTTCCAGAAGATCCAGATCCGCCTTCTCATCCAAGATCAGAATCACCCTGGTGGCGACGAGACCATCACCACCCGAGAGCACCAGCTCCAACGGAGGCACCTTGCCGTGGATCCGCAAAGCCAGGAGCTGGTGACTGCTGGCATGGTTGAACTCCACTGGCCAGGCTTCTGCACAACCGCAGTGATCCAGGATCTGCCCCAGAACCTGCTCCAGATCAGCGTGATTCAGCAGGGAAAAACCCTGTGGCCAAACCTGACCCTCAAGAGAGGGCTGACTGCCATCAAGCACAAGTCGCAGCACTCCCTCGGACGGTGCGGGGAGGGCGTGACGGACTGATGTCGAACATGGAGGCAGCGTTGCAACAGCTGCCAGCCGCTTGAGATCGGTGAGCCGCCAGGCCTCCTGCCGTCGCGTTGGCAGACCGAGACGTTCCAAAGCAGCGCGGCCTCGCTCCTGAACCGGCGCCAGAACACTGCTGACCATGGTCAGGCCACCCCCTGAGCGGCGAGTTCCTTATCGACCCAGTCGTACCCGGTCTGCTCCAGCTCGAGAGCCAGCTCCCGACCACCGGTGCGCAGGATTCTTCCCGCAGCCATCACATGCACGTAATCCGGAGTGATCTCATCAAGCAAGCGCTGGTAATGGGTGATCAACAAGGTGGCGTTGTCGGTTGTTGCCAACTGATTGACGCCACCGGCCACGATGCGCAGGGCGTCGATATCCAAGCCGGAATCGGTCTCATCCAGGATCGACACCACAGGCTCGAGCAGAGCCATCTGCAAAATCTCGTTGCGCTTCTTCTCGCCTCCGGAGAAGCCTTCGTTCACGCTGCGCTCCAGAAAAGCTGGATCCATTTGCACCACGGCCAGCTTCTCGCGCACGTGGTCTTCGAACGCAAAGGTGTCCAGTTCTTCAGCCCCCTGTTTTTCACGGCGAGCGTTGGTGGCAACCCGAAGAAACTCGAGATTGCTGACACCGGGGATTTCAACCGGGTATTGAAAGCCAAGGAAGATACCGAGACGAGCCCTGTCCTCGGGCTCGAGTTCGAACAGATCCTGGGATCGGTAGCGCACCGAACCACCGGTCACGCGATAGGCGGGATGGCCAGCCAAAACCTTCGACAGGGTGCTTTTGCCACTGCCATTGCGTCCCATCACGGCATGGATTTCACCAGCGCGAACCTGGAGATTCACACCCTTGAGGATGGGCTTGTCCTCGACCGCAGCATGCAAGTCAGTGATTTCGAGAAGCAGCTCGGCGTCGGGGCGAATCACGGAATGAGAAAAGAGGACGGGAGAAGCGGGATCAGGACGGTCTAAACCGGGACGTTCAGCCGACGGATCCCTCAAGCTTGAGGGCCAGAAGCTTGTCCGCCTCAGCGGCAAACTCCATCGGCAGCTGGTTGAACACATCGCGGCAGAAGCCGCTCACCATCATCGAGACCGCTTCTTCAAAGCCGATGCCACGGCTCTGCAAATAAAAGAGCTGATCTTCTGAGATGCGACAGGTGCTCGCTTCGTGCTCGATAGCAGCCTGGGGCTGCTGAGAACGAATGTATGGATAGGTGTTGGCAGCCGCCTGATCACCGATCAGCATTGAATCGCACTGGCTGTAATTACGCGCCCCCTTGGCATTGCGGCCCATTTGCACCAGGCCGCGATAGCTGTTGCTGGAACGCCCCGCGCTGATTCCCTTGCTCACGATGGTGGAGCGAGTGCGAGGGCCCACATGCACCATCTTTGTGCCAGTGTCCGCCTGCTGGCAGTTGTTGGTTAAGGCCACCGAATAAAACTCACCCACAGAATCAGCTCCTTGGAGCAAACAGCTGGGGTACTTCCAGGTAATGGCGGAACCCGTCTCCACCTGGGTCCAGCTGATGCGGCTGCGGGCACCACGGCACTGACCGCGCTTGGTCACGAAGTTGTAAATACCGCCAACGCCGTTTTCATCACCGGCGTACCAGTTCTGAACTGTGGAGTATTTGATCGAGGCGTCATCCAGGGTGACCAGCTCCACCACCGCGGCATGGAGCTGATTGGTGTCGAACATCGGAGCGGTGCAGCCTTCCAGGTAACTGACGGATGCACCTTCCTCAGCGACGATCAACGTGCGCTCGAACTGACCGGTATCACCGGAATTGATCCGGAAGTAGGTGGAGAGCTCCATTGGGCACTCCACACCCTTCGGAATGAAGACAAAAGAGCCATCGCTGAAGACAGCTGAATTGAGCGCCGCAAAGTAGTTGTCGTTGCTTGAGACAACACTGCCGAGATACCGCTCGATCAGCTCAGGGTGCTCCTTGACAGCTTCACTGAACGAGCAGAACACCACTCCATGTTCAGCAAGCTTTTCCTTATATGTGGTTGCGATTGAAACGCTGTCGAACACCGCATCCACAGCGACATTGCTGAGGCGCTTCTGCTCGCTCAGAGGAATGCCGAGCTTGTCGAATGTTTCCAGAAGCTTGGGATCCACCTCGTCCAGGCTGGCCTTCTTGTCCTGCTGCTTCGGCGCTGCGTAATAAACGATGTTCTGATAGTCGATCTCGGGATAGCCGAGCTCAGCCCAATCCGGCTCCTCAAGCGTGAGCCAGTTACGAAATGCTCTCAGGCGGAACTGGAGCAAAAAGTCCGGTTCATCTTTCTTGGCCGAGATCAGCCGAACAACATCCTCGCTGAGGCCTTTGGCAATTTTGTCGGTTTCGATCTCCGTGACAAAGCCGTATTTGTACGGCTGGCTGACGAGATCTTTAGTGGAAGAACTGGTCATTCAGGGCAGCCGGCTTTGGAATGGATGGGGTCTGACGTCAAAAAAGAATCGGAACAGCACAGAATTCCGATTCGCGTGGCATTGGTTTCCGCGAATGTGCGGACCACTCCCCGGCATTCAGTAGTCGACTTGAGCGCAGGATCAGTCATGCAGGAGTGGACGATTAAAGAAACCTGCGGTTTCCTTAATAGTCAGCCTAGGTCAGCAAGCTGATCTGCCGCATGTCGGCTGTTGCCAGATCGACAGATCCAGAGTCGATGCCATGGTGTGGTCAGGACTCGAGATCCATGAGCTTCCCACTCCATTCAAATACGAGAGATGCCGTATTGGCTCTTTTGCTGGAGCATGGGGAAGCTGAGGCCAGCAATCTGGCCCGAACTCAGTGCATTTCAGTTCAAGCCATGAGGCGGCAGCTGCGCAGCCTGGCTGAAGCAGGCTTGGTGGAGTCCAGTCTCTGTTCCAGTGGGCCGGGCCGTCCAAGCAACCGCTGGCGCCTCACCGACCTCGGCCGTCGTCGCTTCCCTGACAGTAGTGATCGCTTTGCGTTGGGCCTG
>QCTY01000021.1:0-20611 GCA_003208975.1 Synechococcus sp. AG-676-F02 | reverse complement strand
GCAAGAACCGCCGCATTTACCAATTGGGAGATCCGGTTCGGGTGAACGTGATGAAGGTTGATGTACTGCGAAACCAGATTGATCTTGAGGTGATTCCTGCGGAAATGGATGAGGCGTCTTCATTACCTGATGCGGCTGATTCACCCGAAACGCTGGTTGAACTGACGCCCGTCACCCTGAGCAATCCTTGACCATGGATCCGTATGTGCTGGCGGTCACGGGTGCCTCTGCCCAGCCCCTGGCTGAACGCACCCTGCAGCTGTTGTTGCAGGCCGGTCGTTCTGTTCATCTCGTTCTCAGCAAAGGCGCTTACTCCGTCTTTCAGGCGGAACAGGGACTGAGCGTTCCTGTGGATCCCCAACGACAAATGAACTTCTGGCGCGATCGTCTGTCGAGCACCAGTGGAGAGTTGATTTGTCACCGCTGGAATGATCAGAGCGTGAGCATCGCAAGCGGAAGTTTCCGCACACACGCAATGTTGATCGTGCCCTGCAGTATGGGCACGGTGGGACGGATCAACGCAGGCATTGCATCAGGACTAATCGAGCGCTGTGCCGATGTGCACCTCAAGGAGGGGCGGCCATTGGTAATTGCGCCGAGAGAAACGCCGTTCAACTTGATCCATCTACGCAATCTCACAGCCCTTGCCGAGGCTGGCGCTCGAATTGCGGCTCCAATCCCCGCCTGGTACACCCAACCAAGGACCCTTGAAGACATGATTGATTTCTTGGTGATTCGCTTACTGGACGGCTTGGAGCGGGACCTTGCACCACTTCAGCGCTGGTCCGGACCGATCGAATGAAGCTGTTGCAACGGCTGTTGCTGGTGCCGTGCCTGGCTCCTTTGCTCGCATTGCTGCTGATCGCGGTGTCAACAACCCGTACGACGTCTCGGCTGCAAATTCTTCTATGGACCAGCATTCCTCAGCCAATCGGTCTCTGGATGGCCCTTGCCGGTGTTGGTGGTGCAGGTCTGAGTGGTTTGGGAGCTCTGTTGTTGATGCCTGCTGCGCCCAGCCTGAGACGCCAAATCCATCAACCTGTCGAGCCCAATCAATCCATTGATGACTTCGGCATCAACCCTCCAAAGGGAGCAGACCCGATGCCTGAGCGGGACATTCGTGATCCAGCTCCAACCGTGGCAGTGCCGTATCGCGTTGTTCAGCGTGGCGTATCGCAGGAGAGAAGAGCCCCTGATGCTCCAGACATAAAACCCGAACCGGTTGCATCGCAGCACGTGAACTCCATGGATTGGGGTGATAGCCCTGATCAAGACTGGTGAGCAGCGAATGGTGCTGATTACAGTTCTGAAAGATTTGACGACGCGTTGAGCGACACCCCACAACCCACAGAAAAATCCAGCGACGACACCAAGCCGGCTGCTTCTGCCAAGGAATCACCGAAAGAGAAGCCCAGCGAGGACACCAAACCGGCTCCTGCTGCCAAGGAATCACTGGAAGAGAAGCCCAGCGAGGACACCAAGCCGGTTCCTGCTGCCAAGGAATCGCCGAAAGAGAAGCCCAGCGAGGACACCAAGCCGGCTCCTGCTGCCAAGGAATCACCGAAAGAGAAGCCCAGCGAGGACACCAAACCGGCTCCTGCTGCCAAGGAATCACCAAAAGAGAAGCCAGCGGCAAAGCCTGCCGCAAAAGCCAAGCCCCCCAAGCCGGAAGACAAACCCTTCCCGGAGTTCATCGACACGCTGTTCATTCCAGCCGTCGAAAAACAGTTGGGGGAAAACTCCATCAAGCCAGAGCGGCTTGAACGCGTTACAGAATCTCGTCCCGTAGTCGGTGGTGATTGCTCAATGGTGGTCGGGGTTCTCCCGGGTGGCCGCCGTTTCTGGGTGTGCTTCGCCAAGGAGAACATCAACAGCCCGAAGCACATCGCCCTGGCAGAGCCAGGCAGTGAGCCCACGTTGCTGGAATCGTTTCTCATCGATGAGAAACGGATGACCCTGCCCCTGCTTGTTTCCCGTCTTCTTCAACGGTTGAACGGGCAGAAGTGGCTAGGGCGTAACTGAACGTCTCAGCATTACGCGGTCGGCTTTAGATTGCGGGGACGTGAAATCGGAGCCGATGGTCTCTCCCACCGCCGTCGCAAAAGGAAGTGCCGTTGGCGTCAAGGATCCAGTCAAGGACACGATCCTGACTCCTCGGTTCTACACAACCGATTTCGAAGCCATGGCCGACATGGACCTTCAGCCCAATGAAGCTGAACTAGAAGCCATCTGCGAGGAATTCCGAAAGGATTACAACCGACACCATTTCGTTCGTAACGACGAATTTGATGGAGCTGCCGACAAGCTCGATCCGCAGACCCGTCGTGTGTTCATTGAGTTTCTGGAACAGAGCTGCACATCTGAGTTCTCCGGTTTCCTCCTCTACAAGGAACTAAGCCGCCGGATCAAGAAGAAAAATCCGCTGCTCGCTGAGTGCTTCGGACATATGGCTCGGGATGAAGCTCGCCATGCGGGATTCCTCAACAAGGCCATGAGTGACTTCGGGATGCAATTGGACCTTGGTTTTCTGACGGCCAACAAGGACTACACATTCTTCAAGCCAAAATTCATCTTTTACGCCACATACCTCTCGGAAAAGATTGGATACTGGCGTTACATCGCCATCTTCAGACATCTGGAAAAGAATCCTGACAGTAAAATCTTCCCCATTTTCAACTTTTTTGAAAACTGGTGCCAGGACGAGAATCGCCACGGTGATTTCTTCGATGCACTGATGAAAGCTCAGCCCGACACTGTTCGTGGGCCCATCGCCAAGCTTTGGTGTCGATTCTTCCTTTTGGCTGTCTTCGCAACGATGTATGTGCGTGACGTTGCCCGAAAGGAGTTCTACGAAGCGCTAAGCCTCGATGCACGCACCTACGACAAGATGGTGATTGAAAAAACCAATGAAACGTCAGCTCGTGTTTTTCCTGTTGTTCTCGATGTGAACAACAGCAAATTCTGGGATCGACTTGAACGTCTGGTGGACAACAACGCCGCGTTGGAGGCAGCCGATAACAGCAGCGCTTCTGCGCCAGTGAAGCTGCTCCGCAAGCTGCCCTATTGGATCGGAAACGGTGCTGTGATGGCCAAGCTTTTTCTGATGTCTCCCATCGACAGCGACAAGTTCCAGCCCGCTGTCCGCTGAGCCATTGACTGACACTTTCTCTCAAGCCTGGAGTGATTCTCTCCAGGCTCTATTGCAACGTGGCTCTTCAGCTGGAGCCGATCTGGTTGAGATTTTTCTCGAACGAACTGACCATATTGGTTTGCTTGCCGAACAGGATCGGATCACCAGCGTGAATCCCACGTTTGCCAAAGGAGCAGGGATTCGCGTCTTCCTCAACGGTCGGGACGGATTTGTCAGCACCAACGATCTGAGCCAGGAGGGTCTGACCCGCTCCTTGGATCAGGCTCTCGCAATGCTTGGCCTTGAGGCCAGTGGCTTGAGCACGGCGAATGGTTTTGATGGCCTCAGCACCTTGCGTGACTATGGTCATGACAAGGAAACCTGGCTGGCAACATGCCCGACCATGGCGGATGCCAGCTCGCGCTTGCTGCAGGGAACCGCTCAGCTAGAGCGTCTCGGCCAGCATCTGCAGGTACGTCGCGGTAGCTACGCACGAGATTGGCAGGAAGTTCTGGTAGCAGCTTCGGATGGAACCTTCGCTCGCGATATCAGGCTGCACCAATCAACCGGGCTTTCTGTTCTCGCTGCTGATGGCGACCACCGCTCCAGCGTTGGCCGTCGTTACGGCAGCTCAGACAGACCCGATGATCTGCACACCTGGGATGTGGAAGCCAGTGCTGCAGAGGTCTGTCAAAGCGCAGGCAAGATGTTGAGGGCTGACTATGTGGAAGCCGGACAAATGCCAGTCGTTCTGGCTAATCGTTTCGGTGGAGTGATCTTCCACGAGGCCTGTGGTCATCTTCTTGAAACGACGCAGATCGAACGAGGCACCACTCCGTTCTCAGACAAAGTGGGTCAATCGATTGCCCATTCCGCCGTTACAGCGATCGACGAAGGAATCAGCAGTGGCGCTTTCGGATCGCTGGCCATGGACGACGAGGGAATGGAACCTCAGCGCACCGTTCTGATCAAAGATGGCGTTCTGCAGTGTTTCATCAGCGATCGAGCTGGAGAGCTCCGTACTGGTCATCAACGCACCGGCAGCGGACGTCGTCAGAGTCATTCGTTCGCAGCTGCAAGCCGGATGCGCAACACCTACATCGATGCTGGTCCGCATACCCCGGAAGAGCTGATTTCCTCTGTTGACAATGGCCTGTATTGCAAGGCCATGGGCGGCGGGAGTGTCGGCCCAACAGGTCAGTTCAACTTTTCCGTTGAGGAGGGTTATCTGATTAAAGATGGCCAGCTGGGTCGTCCGGTGAAGGGGGCAACCCTGATCGGCGATGCCAAAGAAGTCATGCCGAGAATATCCATGTGCGCCAATGATCTTGATCTTGCAGCGGGGTTCTGCGGATCCGTCAGCGGAAGTGTGTTCGTCACCGTCGGCCAGCCCCACATCAAGGTTGACACGATCACTGTTGGAGGCCGTTGAGGATGACATCTCAATCTCTCAACGCTGTACAGCTCCGGGATCGCATTCAGTTGCTTGCCCAACAGGCTGGTGTTCAGCACTGGGACCTGGGCGCGGCCTGCAGTGACGATTGTTCAGTGCAGGTTGACCGTGGTGAAGCAAAGCAGCTGAAGGCTTCACAACGGAGTTCCATCACCGTTCGTGTCTGGAACAGCGATGGGCTTGTGGGAATCACCAGCACCACGGATCTTTCCGACGGTGGGCTGCAACAGGCACTCGATGGTGCCAGGCAAGCAAGCCAATACGGAAATCCTGATGATATTCCCCAATTTTCTCCATTGGCCACTGCTCCCCTGCCGGATCTGAATCGACCGTTGAAATCCCGTCAGGGCATCCTCCCCTTGCTTGCCAGGCTTCGGGATGCGGAGGCTGATCTTTTGGGTCGCCATCCAGCCATTCAGACCGTTCCTTACAACGGCATGGCTGAATCCCTCTCCACCAGTCTTTATCTCAACAGCGATGGCGCCGTCCGAACGATGGAACGGACGCAGGCCAGCCTTTATCTGTACGCCAGGGCCGAAGAACAGGGTCGTAAACCCCGCAGCTCCGGAGCTGTCCGTCTTGCCCTTGGAAGTGACGAGCTCGATATTCCAGGTTGTATCAAAGAAGCTGCCGAGCGAACGGTCAGTCATCTCGGATATCAACCCATCGAGACGGGTGTCTACCGCGTGTGCTTCACACCAGAGGCCTTCCTCTCTCTGCTCGGTGCCTTCAGCAGCATGTTCAGTGCCCGCGCAGTGCTGGATGGTGTCAGTCTGAGCAATCGCGACTCAATAGGTGATTCACTCGCTGTTCCCTACCTTTCGCTCTACGACGACGGACTTCACCCAGGTCATCTCAGTGCGGCACCTTTTGATGGTGAAGGAACACCAACTCAGAAGTTGTGTCTGATTGAAGCTGGAAAACTGCGAAACTTCCTTCATTCCGAGGCAACGGCGAGAAGCTTCGGAGTTCAACCCACGGGGCATGCTGGTCTTGGCGCCAAAGTGTCCGTCGGTCCGGATTGGTTTGTTGTTCAAACCAGCGAAGGAAGCAGCAGTGGTTCTGCTCTGAACCACACAACATGCACCGATCCTTTCGTTCTGATTGAAGACCTTTCCGCTCTTCATGCCGGGGTGAAGGCAACCCAGGGATCGTTCTCATTGCCGTTCGATGGCTGGTTGGTCAAAGACGGCGAACGTATTTCCGTTGAAGCGGCAACCGTTGCCGGAGACATTCGCAGCCTGATGAATTCCATCGTGCACTTGGAGCAGGATCTAGAGATAACCACCCGTGGTGTCGCTCCGCATGTCTGGGTGGATGGCCTGTCCATTACCGGGGAAGCCTGACCTTGCGGCTTCTGTTTTGGGGGACGCCGCCCTATGCCGTTCAAACCCTTTCTGCTTTGCATGATGCTGGCCACAGCATTGTCGGAGTTATCACCCAACCCGATCGTCGCCGTGGACGCGGCAAGCAACTGATGCCATCACCGGTGAAACAGAGAGCTGAAGAGCTTGGTTGCCCTGTGTTCACTCCGGAACGAATTCGACACGACAGTGCTTGTCAGCAACAGTTGGCTGAGTTGCAACCTGATGCCTCCATCGTCGTGGCGTTCGGCCAGATTTTGCCGAGGGACGTTCTTCAACAACCACCGCTGGGATGTTGGAATGGCCATGGTTCACTTCTCCCCCGCTGGCGGGGGGCTGGCCCCATTCAATGGTCTCTTCTTGAAGGAGATGTTGAAACTGGGGTCGGGATCATGGCGATGGAAGAGGGTCTCGATACAGGACCCGTTCTGCTTGAACGCAAGTTGAAGATCGGTCTGCTCGAAAACGCTGATCAATTGGGAGAACGCCTGAGTCGATTGACTGCTGAACTGATGGTTGAGGCTCTACCACGCATCGAGATGGCCGGCCCCGGGTCGGAAGCGGAGCGATGGAGTGCGCTGGACATGCGTTTTCAGAGCGATGAGCACACCTACGCGCGAATGCTCCAAAAGGGCGACTATCAGATCGACTGGTCCGCTTCAGCGTTGTCCATCCACCGACAGGTGATGGGCTTGTATCCAGGAGCTCAGACCAGCTGCAAAGGGAAACGTCTCAAAATTCAATCAACAGAACCACTGATAGAGCGTCTGATTGATCAACTCACACCAGAGGCAACTGCGTTAATCGGGTCATGGCCGACAGGAAAATATGAACCTGGAAGAGTTCTTGCAGCTGTTCAGGATCTTGGCATCGTCGTCAGCAGTTCCGGCTGCCCACTTCTCATCCGGGAAGCACAATTGGAGGGCAAATCAAGAAGTCGTGGTCAGACCCTCGTCCAACAGATGCAATCCGAAATAGGGAGTCAACTGGGTTAGCAACAAGATTACAAATCAATCCTGATCAAGGTCCTGTCGAACAAGTTGTGTGGACACAATACGCTGACGTTGCCAGAGGTCATAGAGCTCCAATGCCATTTCTCTCAATCGCTTGGCATCAGAAACATTATCCAGTTCTCTGCGAAGCAATTCACGTTGGAACATTTCTTCTGTTGCCATCAGCCAGACGCTGCGTTGACCAATGTTATGTACAAACCAGCATCAGCGGCGTCCCTGAATCAGTCTTCCATGTAAAGCATTCGGGCTTGATTCCAGACCAGATCCAAATCAACATCATCCAGCTGCAGAGCTTCACAGTGATGAGCGTTTAACCAGGCTCTGCGCTCCGTGGTTCCAGCTGTCTGATTAAAAAATGAATCCTGTGCTGCAAGCACCCTGAATTTAAGAAATTCCAGCAATTGAGCCCTCAGACCTGGACCATCAACACAACGCAACCGGCTGAGTGGATCCTGAAGGCTGAGACTGCATCCCGGACTGATGCCTTGAACCCGCGGCGCAAGCACCTCAACCATCGTGGACGGTTGCTGGTGACGTTGTTTCGTTTCGGGGTGCGGTCGATAGATCCAGCCATTCACAATTCCGTCTTGGGGTGTGGATAGCTGAATCCTCCAGAAGGAAAAGGTTTCCGGGGGATGTAATTCAGTCCACTTCAACAGGTGAAAACAGTAGTCAGGGTCGCAGAATTTGATTTCTCTGGGCGCAACACTCAGGTTCAATGTTCCAGGCCAACAATCACCGAGATCGAGCCCTTCAGCCAGAAAATAGGGTCGCTGCATCGTGATGGTCCCCGATGGATAGGGCGAATCAGCGCTGCGACCGGAAGCCACGCCATGTCCACGGATCAACTGGGCAGAAAACCAGCCTTCCTCTGTCATTGAGCGTCCCGGTGTTCGCATTGATCACAGGGTCCCTCAGGCCAAACTGCGCAGCGCAACAAAGGGCTTCGAGCATTGAAGCGGCAATGGGGATCACCTATCACCCAACCGTTTCTCCAGCGTCGTGCATCTCTGGGACGCTGCTGAGGTTTGACCAGAAGGGCAACCGAAGCGATCTCATACCGACCATTGCAAAGGCTGTAGCGATGTCGGCGTTGCAACACCAAATACGAGGTTTCACCTGATTCGATCCACCGTCCAGGGTGGGGTGGAGAATCCATCACCACCCTGTCGAGCAGCGCATCACTGCTGGCATGGCGAAGCTCAACAAGCACAGTGGCTCATTTCATGATGTCCTCCAAAAGGTAGTGGAGGGTCTGTTCCCTGACAGATGCCGTATCAACGATCGATGGAGTGATCGCTATTCGATGAAAGGACATTATTCGAGCTGCTGGGGGCAGCGCACAGATTGATTTGAATCTGAACCGACGATGAAATAAAGATCGAAGGCAAAGATCTCACCAGGCAGAACAACACTGGAAAAGATTTTGCAAATTCTTCTATACAAAAAATGTCGAGGTGTGTCTTTAGAAAAGTATTTTGGCTGCATCGATCAATGTTTTAGAAAGTGATCAGCCTGCATGAGTTGTCGCTTCAACTCTGCGAATTGATACCCCCCAGCTGAACATCAGAAGGACAACAATCAAAGTAAGCCATTCTGGTTGATTAACAGAGGGAAGAAGAACATGAATCACCAGGCGAAAACCAACAAAAGCCACCGACAAAAATCCTGCCGTTTCCAGGCGAGGAAACTCATCTAACCATCGAATGAACAGAGCTGAAGTGAAGCGAAGAGCAATGATGCCTATGACAGCACCAACACTGATAAGCAGGATTTGATCGCTGACGGCGACAGCCGCAGCGACACTGTCGATCGAGAAAGCCAGATCTGTGAACCCCAGCAATACAACCGTCTTGAACAGGTTGCGTTGGATCGTCGGATCCCGTCCAGCGAGGATGTCGGCCTGATCAACAGTCCCTTTCTCCATGAAGTGGCTGATGCACAACCAGAACAGATAAAACGCTGCCAGAAGTTGAATCCAACTGCTCTGCAAGACCCATTGTGCGAGAGCAATCAGACCAATTCTCAAGACCATGGCCAGCCCGATGCCGATGTTGAGAGCCAACCGTTCCTGTTCCGGTTGGTTGCTGCTGCGGGCAATGGCAGCAAGAGCAACCGCGTTATCAGCTGAGAGAATCAGCTCTAACAGCACCAACACCGGTAGAAGTGCCAGCACCTCTCGCCATTGATCTGCTCCCTCGAACAGATCAGTCAGCGAGGGGAGAGCAGTGATATCCATGACGGCAGCCTAGAAAGTGCAGGTTTGATTCAGCGGCATGCGTTTCCGAGCTGAGCTTTGTCACGTCGATACTCTCCGCTGCGTTGTGCGGGTGGAGGCTTGGCAATCTGCTGACCACTGTCTTGGGAGTCGTCTTGGCGAAGCTGCCAATGCTGAAGAAGCTGAAGATCGAGCACGTCAGCGATTGCTAAACGATCTTTCACTGGCAGGTCAACCCCCATCCCCTCCAGCTCAAAAACCAGAGACAACCGATCCATCAGCAGCTGAACGTCCAGCCGCACCCGTTGCTGCTCAACCCAGCAACCCAGATCAGAACTTGCCCCAAGAAGGGATCGGTCAGCCCGCTGCAGAGCGGATCGATGCTCCCTCCATTCCTATTCAGAGTTCTCCTGCTGAGCAACAAGGTCGCCATCATCAAGCCGCTGAAGAGCCTTCTGAAACCCCGTCCGACCCTGAAGACTGGAGTGAGGAGTTAACCGCAATCGATTTTGAGATCAATCGCATCGGCTGGGGAAGAGATCAGGAACGCATCTACCTGGAACGAGCATTTGGGCATGCTGGCCGGCATCGTTTGACGCGTTATGCCGATCTCGTTGCCTACCTGCGCCAACTGCGCCAGTTAGAAGTTGGCGACCAACCGGATCAAGCCATCGTCCCGATTCGGAGAGGGGATTTGATCACGCAGGGTGATCAAATGCTGCGCCAACTCGGCTGGTCGGGTGAACAGGCAAGAGGTTTCCTTCAACAACATCTACAGGCCAAAAGCCGGCAGCAATTAAGTGATGAGCAGTTGCTTCAATTCAATATTTTACTCGAAAATCAAATCAGTCAATCTGATTAAAACCACTAACGCTGTCAGAAGCCTGAAGTGAACTTAAAATTCGTGGAAGTAATGATGCAAAGATTAATCTATTTTGTTGCTGCTAATTACGCAAGAGGGACTGAAGGCAGGGAGTCTTTTTTATGCCAACTCTTCGTGTGAATTCTTGGGGAAACTGATGTGGTCAACCAATTGTTTTAAAGAGGATTAATGGCAGCTCCGATCGGATAAGTACGATAACTTTGCATTGTCTTCATTTAAGGGCAAATCCATGGGCTACATTCGTCTCTATCGAGCTAACTCGTCTTGATTTCCCCTCGCTTGACACTTGGGTTGGCTGGAGTGGCCACAACCAACCCTGGCAGGCCTGAACCAATGTCAAACTGTTGATCATCATCATTTTCCAGAAAAAACCTTGTCCTCAAGTACGAGGCTGGTTCTTAGATTCCCACCATGGCTTTGATCCCTCGCTGGCGTTATATGACCAGCAGCAGCAAATCGCTCGTTAAAAACACTGCGATCAGTGTGGTCGTCATCCTGATGGGCCTGACTGTTCTAAGAGCTCTGTTCCCTTGGCTGATGCTTGGGTTGGCGGTTTACGGCGCTTACTGCCTGCTCAACCGCTCCTCGAAATGAATAAGCCCCACAAATAGATCAGATCAACCCACTTCAGGTCAATGCCGTTCATTGCTGTTGCCTCGGCCTAGCGCATCAAGAGCCAGATGGCCAAACCACCTAAACCAAATCCTTTCAAGAACTGAACCCACATCACAGAATAAATATCGAGTCCTAGTGTTCTCATGATCAAATTAAGCAGATTTTTGTGAATCCGAACAATTTTTGAATCATCAGCTGTATTGAGCTGCTGGATTTTTTTCAATTGAACCGTGCCCAGCTTTGCCATGCAAAAGATATTTTTTTAATTGTAAAGTACAATGAATTTAACCAGTTCAAAGGGTGCACATTGATCACTGACAGAAGACCTTAGCGAACCTGTGATCAATCAATAGGCCTAAAGCTCTCTATTCAGGCATGTGCTTAAACACTGTTTCTTTAAATGAGCGCTTCAGTGCTTTGCTTCAAATAATCAATGGTATTCGCCTGGATGATCAGGTTTGACAACGGTGACTTGTCCCACTTTGTTGCCATTGAAGCGAAGCAGTTCGTCGCCGCTGAATTCATATCCCATCGCCACAGCAATTTTGGACACATCGTCGGCGGTGGAAGCAGCCAAAACCCTCTGCTTGAGACTTTCATCCTGCTGCATTTTCAGGATGAATGCCTTGAGTTGATTCAGGGCCATAAAAGCATTTCATTGCGCCGCCACTTTGCCCTGTCTTGATTGGGACGTTCGATTTCACGTTTTTACTTCAGACCCCCTTTCCAGTTCTGGACGCGGTTCCAGCAGGAGCGGAAACGAGCCAAGCACAAGAACGCTTCCAACGGCGAGCAATACCAGAAAGGCCACTGGGCGCACCAATGGCTGACGGGTCAGCGGGGTTCCACAGCTTGAACAGATTGGCGTGGCTCCCCGTGGTGGGTGAAGCACGATCGCTGGACCACAACAACAGACTTGACAGCGAAAACGCGGCATCTCCTCAGGACTTGACCAGGGCGTCAGGCCAGCCATCCATGGCCCAGATCACTTGCGTGACTTCTCTGGCCTTAATCCAACGCTGGAGACCGGATTCAACGTCTGTCAACTGGCAGTAGGCGTCACCTGAAGGTTCTGCGATGGCTCCTTCACAAGACACGACCTGGCCCATCCACCAGCTCGTCGATGCGCTGGTTTCGCCGCCGACGATCACAAAATGACCGGGACGCATATGGCGATAGGGAAGGTCTTGATGAACCGAAGCCGCTGGGCCGTGATCCACAGCCATGGTCGACGCCTCTGAGTGCGTACACCTGTACTCATAGCCAAGTCTTTTTCTCCCCGCAAGGGAGTATCAGACGAGTTCCGGTGCAACGGCAGCCACCCTCCAATTGCGAGGATCATTGCTCGCTGTTTCGCATGTCCGATGCCCCTGCGTTCTTTGGTGACTCAGCTCCAGCAGGGAGCCCTCACCGGGGAACTTCTCGAGCGTTCCGGCAGAGAGCACCGCTTGCTGATGCGCGGAGCCGCTCGGGCCAGTCGCGCCCTCGTTGCCAGTGCCTTGGCCCGGCGCGATGAACGGCCGCTTTTGGTGGTGGTTCCAACCCTTGAAGAGGCTGGTCGCTGGACCTCTCTGCTTGAGCTGATGGGTTGGAAAAGCACCAGCCTCTATCCCACCAGCGAGGGGTCTCCCTATGAACCCTTTGACCCAACCAGCGAAATCATCTGGGGCCAGCTGCAGGTGCTCAGCGACCTGCTTGGTGAGCCAGAGGCTTCAGCATCGAACGCCATTGTTGCCACTGAGCGCTGTCTTCAACCCCATCTGCCTCCACCGGACGCACTCAAGGACATTTGTCGCACGCTTCGAAAAGGGGATGAGATCGACCTTGAGCAGCTTGGCGAAACTCTCGCGCAGCTTGGCTATGAGCGGGTTTCGAGCATTGAGCAGGAAGGCACCTGGAGCCGGAGGGGAGACATTGTCGACATCTTTCCGGTCAGCAGCGAACTGCCGGTTCGCCTCGAATTTTTCGGAGAGGACCTGGACAAACTGCGGGAATTTGATCCGGCAACCCAGCGTTCCCTCGATCCGATTGAGCAGCTTCGGCTGACCCCCACAGGGTTTGGACCTCTTATTGCTGAAGCACTGCGGGACTTTATGCCCGATGGGTTGGAGCGTTTGTTGGGGGAACAGGCCACTGAACAATTGCTCGAAGGTGGATGTCCGGAGGGGATGCGCCGTCTGATGGGCATGGCCTGGTCACAACCAGCCTCATTGCTCGATTACCTGCCGCAACGCACGGCAGTGGTGATCGACGAGAGGAGGCATGGCCTGGCCCACGGGCAGCAATGGCTCGAGCACGCCGCTGTTCATCACCGAGAGGTTGCTGATGAATGCGGTTTGTCAGAAGAGGAGCGCGATCAACTCTGGCCTCCTCTTCTGCATCGAAGCATCGAAGAGGCCTACGACCAGACCGGTCATTTCAGCGGCTTTGATTTGGCTGAACTTCTCGAGGAAGACAGCCATCCCAACAGCTTTGATTTATCCAGTCGACCTGTGCCCGCGTATCCCAATCAGTTCGGTAAGCAGGCCGAGCTGATCAAGGGATTTCAAAAAGAGCGAACAGCTGTCTGGCTTTTGTCAGCACAGCCGAGCCGCGCTGTGGCCCTCTTGGAGGAACACGATTGCATCAGTCGATTCATCCCCAATGCAGGCGACAACACAGCGATCAAGCAACTGGTCGAACAGAACACGCCCGTAGCGCTGAAGACCAGTGGCACGGCTGAACTTGAAGGCTTCCAGCTGCCCGCCTGGCGGATCGCACTGGTCACCGACCGGGAATTTTTCGGCCAACAGACCCTCGGATCCAGTGGCTATGTGCGTCGAAGACGCAAGGCCGCAAGCCGGACCGTGGACCCGAACAAGATGCGTCCGGGTGATTTCGTGGTGCATCGCAACCACGGTGTCGGCTGCTTCAAAGCCATGGAGAAGCTGGCGATCTCCGGCGATGTACGCGATTACCTCGTTGTTCAGTACTCCGATGGAATCCTGCGCGTCGCGGCAGATCAGCTGGGGAGCCTTGGGCGGTATCGCGCCACGGGCGAGACACCTCCTCAGCTCAGCAAGATGGGAGGCTCTGCCTGGAGCAAGGCCAAGGAGCGGGCGAAGAAGGCTGTTCGCAAGGTGGCCCTTGATCTGGTGAAGCTCTACGCCGAACGCCAGCAGGCCAACGGTTTCGCCTTCCCAAATGACGGTCCCTGGCAAAGCGAGCTGGAGGAATCATTCCCCTATGAGCCAACGCCGGATCAGCTCAAGGCAACAGCCGATGTGAAAAGGGATATGGAGAAGGGTGAGCCGATGGATCGACTTGTTTGTGGTGATGTGGGCTTCGGGAAGACCGAGGTGGCGATCCGGGCCATCTTCAAAGCCATCACAGCCGGGAAGCAGGTGGCCATGCTCGCCCCTACAACCGTTCTCGCCCAACAGCACTGGCGCACGTTGTCGGAACGCTTCGCCCCCTATCCGATCAAGGTGGCATTACTTAACCGCTTCCGAACCTCTTCAGAGCGAAAAACAATCCTGGAAGGACTCAAAAAGGGCACGATTGATGCCGTTGTTGGCACCCATCAACTGCTCAGCAAGGGAGCTGGTTTCCAACAGCTCGGGCTGTTGGTGGTGGACGAGGAGCAGCGCTTTGGTGTGAATCAGAAGGAAAAGATCAAGGTGCTGCGCAAAGACGTGGATGTGCTCACGTTGTCGGCAACTCCCATCCCGCGAACGCTGTACATGAGCCTCTCCGGTGTGCGGGAAATGAGCCTGATCACCACACCACCACCGTTGCGTCGACCGATCAAGACACACCTTGCGGCGCTGGACCCGGAAGCGGTTCGCAGTGCCATCCGACAGGAGCTCGATCGAGGTGGACAGGTGTTTTATGTGGTGCCAAGGGTGGAGGGAATCGAGGAGGTGGCCGCTGGTCTGAGGGAGATGCTTCCAGGCCTGAAGTTGCTGGTGGCCCATGGCCAAATGGCCGAGGGTGAACTGGAAAGCGCGATGGTGGCATTCAATGCCGGCGAAGCAGATGTGATGCTTTGCACCACGATTGTGGAGAGCGGCCTCGATATCCCGCGCGTCAACACAATCCTGATCGAGGACGCTCAGCGTTTCGGGTTGTCGCAGCTGTATCAGTTACGGGGTCGTGTTGGACGCAGCGGCATCCAGGCCCATGCCTGGCTGTTCTATCCCGGTAATGCCTCCCTCAGCGAAGCAGCACGACAGCGGTTGCGCGCAATTCAGGAGTTTGCGCAACTGGGCAGCGGCTATCAGCTCGCCATGCGCGATATGGAAATTCGCGGTGTGGGCAACCTGCTGGGTGTGGAACAGAGCGGCCAGATGGAAACGATCGGCTTTGACCTCTACATGGAAATGTTGCAGGAATCGCTGGCAGAGATTCAGGGCCAAGACATCCCGATCGTCGAAGACACACAGGTGGACCTCCCGGTCACGGCGTTCGTTCCTGCCGATTGGATCACGGAGCCCGACGAGAAGATTGCGGCCTATCGAGCAGCAGCAGATTGCACCTCGTCGGAAACTCTGGTGGAACTCGCAGCCGGATGGGCGGATCGGTACGGGGCTCTTCCAGCGGCGGTTGTGTCGCTGTTGCAGTTGATGGAGCTCAAACTGTTGGCAAAGCGCTGCGGTTTCGCCCGGATCAAACCGGAAAAACCAAACATCGTTCTAGAAACCCCGATGGAGGAGCCAGCATTCCGCCTGCTACGCCAGGGACTTCCTCAACACCTTCACGGCAGGCTTGTTTACCAGGCCGGACATGGCATTCAGCACAAGGTGCTGGCCCGGGGACTCGGCGTACTCCCGATGGACAAGCAACTCGAGCAGCTCATGGAGTGGCTGCGGCTGATGGTGGCCCAGATCCCGGATGCGGATGGAACAACGCAAGCGCAAAAACAAGAGGAACAGAGGCTGAAGAACGCTGAGGTGCTGAGGGTGTGATGACTTCGCTGCGTTTCTGAGAAAAACTTCACCAGACGCGCAATTCTTCGTTACATTGGTTCTGTCTTGAGGAATCAGATGGGCGAATTCATCGAAATCGGTTCCAGCGGATTTCCCCTTGAGGTGATGAGCGGTTTGTTCTGTGCCATCGCCCTTGGCTTGTTTGCACTGCTCCAGCCAGCTTCCGATGATGATGATTCCAACGGTGGCGGCGGCGGCGGCATGATGCAGCCGATCGGCTGATCAGTAGCCCAGAGCTGCGACCAAATTGCTGCTGCCCGGCTTGTATTTAAGGCTCAGTTCCGATCCAGTCATCGACTTCAGCAGCGTTTTCTCAGCCATCCGATATTGGCTGTCACGTTGAGTGCCCAGGTCTGTTGACGTGAATTGCCTCATTTCCTGTTCAGTGAACGAGACCGCCACATCAGGTTCAATTCCGTTTTTGTGAATATCGGTCCCGTCGGGAGTGAGGTATTTGGCGATCGTGACGGTCATTCCGGAACCATCCGCTAATCCTCGAACCGCCTGCACCAGGCCTTTGCCAAACGTCTTCTGACCGATCAGCTGAGCGCGTTGGTTCTGCTGAAGTGCCCCGGAGAGGATTTCACTGGCACTGGCCGAGCCCTGGTCGATCAGCACAACCATCGGTTTGTCCGTCACAGCATTTCCGGTCGCCCGCCGCACATCACGTATTCCCTCCCGGGTTCGCGTGCTCACGATTGTTCCTTCATCCAGCCACTGGCGTGCGATGTCGATGCTGGCCTCAAGCAGACCGCCGGGGTTGCTGCGGAGATCGAGCACATATCCCTCTGCACCGCTCTTTTCATGCGCCTTGATCGCAGCCCGCATCTCCCTTGACGCGTTGGCATTGAATTGCTTCAACCGGATATACCCCACCTTCGTGCTGCCATCGGCACTGATGTTGAGGCTTGATGAGACTGCATTGATCTCAATGCGCGCCCTTTTCAGCGACACGTTGATCACCGTCCCTTGACGACGAAGACCCAGAACAACCTTTGACCCTTCCGGCCCGCGGATTAACTTCACCGCGTCCTCGGTGTTCATCCCCTGGGTGCTCTCACCATCAATGGTGACGATCACATCCTTGGGTTGCACTCCAGCTCGAGATGCTGGCGTTCCTTCAATTGGAGCAACAACGATGAGTTCTCTGGTCTCCTTGTCGAGGCTCAGCTGAATTCCCACCCCACGCAATTCGCCGGAGGTGTCGATCTGCATCTCCTTGAATTCCTTGGGATCCAGAAAACGCGTGTAGGGATCGTCAAGGCTGGCGAGCATGCCTCGGATCGCTTCATAGGACTCTCCTGTACCCGCATAGGACTTCGCCAGCAAGGTGCGTCGCAACTGTCGCCAACGGCTGGTGCTGTAAGCACCGGATGAGTCGAGGTAATCGCGATACACGATCTGCCAAACCTGATCGAGCACCTCTTTGGGGCTGTCCGCAATCGCAGCTGATGAAGTACCTGGCAATCCAAGCCTTGGCGCTGCCACCGCAACAGCCATACCGCTGATGCCAAGGGCAATCACCAGAGGACCGGAACGAAGCAGGGAACGCAGGCGAGGCAGGCTTGCCAAGATCTCTCAGATCAGATTGTTCAGCCTAACGACCTTATTCAGGGTCGACCCAGCGGCCATCTCCCTTGATCAAATCGATCAGGGCCGTGACACCCTCCGATTCCGGCACCTTGCGGATTTCGTCGCGACCGCGATACAGAGCAATGGTTCCAGGCCCTTTGCCGACGTAGCCGTAGTCGGCATCGGCCATCTCCCCGGGGCCATTGACGATGCAGCCCATCACGGCGATATCCAGACCCTTCAGATGATGGGTGGCGTCACGCACCTTGTGCAGGACCTCCTCGAGGTTGAACAGGGTGCGTCCACAACTGGGACAAGCCACGTACTCGACCATGGTTTTGCGCAGTCCCAGGGACTGCAGGATCGAGTAACAGACGGGGATTTCCTTCTCCGGCGATTCGGTCAGCGACACCCGCAACGTATCCCCGAGACCACGCGAGAGAAGGCTTGCAATACCCGCGGTGCTTTTGATCCGGCCGTAATCACCGTCACCGGCTTCCGTCACACCGAGGTGGAGTGGATAGTTGAGGCCCTCCCGATCCATCGTGTCAGCCATCAACCGGTAGGCCGCCAGCATCACGGGTGCGCGTGACGCCTTCATCGAGATCACGATGTTGTGGAAATCGAGCTCGTTGCAGATACGAACGAATTCCATGGCCGACTCCACCATTCCCTCAGGGGTATCCCCGTAGGTGAACAGCATCCGCTCCGCCAGGGAGCCATGGTTCACACCGATCCTCAGTGCTTTGTTTTGATCCCGCAGCGTCGTGACTAAAGGTTCAAAGGTGTCGCGAATCCGCCCACCGATTGCGGCGAACTCGTCCTTGGTGAACTCAGTCCGATCTGGATCCGGCTTGTCAAAGACGAACAATCCCGGATTGATCCGAACCTTGTCGACGTGCTTAGCAACCTCAAGAGCAATTTTGATCCCGTTGTGGTGCACGTCCGCCACAAGAGGAACATTGCAACCCTTTCCCCGCAGGGAAGCCCGGATTTTGCCCATCGCTTTCGCATGACCGATCGTGGGTGTTGTCACCCGAACGATCTCGCAACCGACGTCGACCAGACGCAGAATTCCGGCGACGGATCCCTCAATATCCAGCGTGTCTTCATTGATCATCGACTGAACAACCACCGGGTGCTCACTGCCGATCGGTACGTCGCCAACCATCACGGTCCGGGTGACACGGCGATGGATCTTGGTGTCGTAGCGCCGATCCAGGGCAGTCATGGGTCCGAACCAGAATCGGGCCAAGGCTCGCACAACCGCTGCCGAACCGCGGCAAGGTCCTGACGGGTGAGATCCAGTGGCGCACCCGCTTCACGGGATGGATTCCGCAGCAAATAGGCAGGGTGAAAAATCGGCATTACCGCACGCCCTTCCCAGCTTTGCCACTGCCCCCGCAGCTGGGTCATACCACCTTTGATTCCAAGAATCGCCTCAACCGCTGTGGCGCCGGTTAGCACGATCACAACCGGGTCAACCAACGCAAGCTGCTGATCGAGCCACGGACGACAGGAGCGCAATTCACCCTTCTTCGGCCGACGGTTGTTGGGGGGACGGCACTTGATCGCATTGCACACATACAGGTCCTGGTCCGGATCCAGGCCCACCTCCATCAACAGGGAATCCAGGGCCCTGCCGGACCGGCCAACAAAAGGTCGACCCTCTGCATCCTCCTGAGCTCCGGGTGCTTCGCCAATGAGCATCAGCCGAGAGGACGAATTCCCACGGCTGATCACCACGGATTGACGGGTCGTCGCCAGGTCACATGCGGTGCAGCCTTGGCAGTCGTTCAGATCGACCGTCATCCCCTGCTCGGAGCTGACTGCACCGGCACCAGTAGCAACAGAGCATTTCCTTCCGGATCGTTCAACCAGGCTTCGGCTCCGAAGGATTCCAGCCGTGGCTCCTCCTCCACAACGGCACCAAGACCTTGGGCCTGTTTCACCCATTCCAGCAGTGTTGCGAGTGGGGCCTGGTGGGGGGGGAGCCGAAGGCACGGTGCAAGAGCTCTGCCCCTCTCAGGGAATGAACGTTGACGCGATGGTCGATAAATCTCAAGCGTTGTTCCGCCCGGAATCGTCAGGCGCCAGTGATGTGGTGACAAACCCTGGGACGCCTTGAGCTCCAGCAAGGATGCATAAAACCGTGCCAGATGTTCAGGCTCTTTGGCCGCCAGAACCCAGTTGAGGGTGATCGGTTCCATCAATTCAGGCACGAAGGTGTTGTCGGTGACACAAGGTGCGGCAGGATGCAACTTTGAACGCGCTTGGGATGGTGCGTCGACCATGCAGTGCCCGCCTGAACTGTCTCAACGGGCCGTCGCCCTGAAGCCTTCGCTCACGCTTGAGATCAGCGCCAAGGCCAAGGCCCTTCAGAGCGAAGGTCGCAACATCTGCAGTCTCAGCGCAGGCGAGCCGGACTTCAACACGCCCGATTTCATCACGGAAGCAGCCCGTGATGCTCTTTCGGCTGGATTGACCCGATATGGCCCTGCAGCCGGCGATCCGGAACTGCGGCAAGCCATCGCTGACAAGTTGACCCGTGAAAACGCTTGCTCCACCACTGCTGGGCAGGTCCTGGTGACCAATGGCGGCAAACAGGCGATCTACAACCTGTTTCAGGTTCTGCTCAATCCCGGTGATGAGGTGCTGATCCCGGCGCCGTACTGGTTGAGCTACCCGGAAATGGCTGCTCTTGCCGGGGCGGTGGGGGTCACCGTTCCCACCAGTGCAGCATCCGGCTTTCAACTTGACCTCGATCAGCTGGAACGCCGCATCACCAAGCGAACCCGGTTGCTGGTTCTCAACAGCCCCGGAAATCCAACCGGCCGTGTGTCGAGTCTCGAGGAGCTGAAGGCCCTTGCGGAGGTTCTGCGTCGTCATCCCCGGGTGTTGGTGATGAGCGATGAAATCTACGAACATCTTCTGGCTGATGGCCAGGTTCATCACAGCTTTGCCGCTGTGGCCGAGGATCTGCGGGAACGCTGCTTCACCGTCAACGGCTTCGCCAAGGGATGGGCCATGACCGGATGGCGCCTGGGTTATCTGGCCGGTGCGGAGTCTGTGATCAAGGCGGCAGCTGCACTGCAGAGCCAGAGCACGAGCAATGTCTGCAGCTTTGCGCAGCGTGGTGCCTTGGCTGCTCTTCAGGGTTCTCGGGACTGCGTCCATGCCATGGCCAAGAGCTACAACCATCGGCGCGAGCTGCTCTGCAAGGGTCTTCAGTCGATTGACGGAATCACCCTCGTCCCGCCCCAGGGTGCCTTCTACGCCTTCCCGCAGTTGCCGCCGAACGTCTCTGCCTCCCTGGAGTTCTGCAAGCGAGCCCTTGAGATTGAAGGGCTGGCCCTCGTTCCTGGTGTCGCCTTCGGCGACGACAGCTGCGTTCGT
>QCTY01000020.1:0-20621 GCA_003208975.1 Synechococcus sp. AG-676-F02 | reverse complement strand
GCACCCCGGCCAGCGAATTGGGCAGGCCGAGATCGGTGATGCCTGTTTCGATCAGCTGACCCATGGATTCGGCGATCAGGCACACCACCAGAAGTCCGACCACCAGCAGGATTGCGGCCTTCCAGAGCGGGCGATGGCTGCCTTCAGCCTCAGACGTTTCGCCCCCCCCCCTCCACGGCGATGACCAGGCTTTCCCGCTCGGTATAAAGGTTGCGGTAGCGACCCATCTGAGCCGTCAGGAAGATGGCGTAAACCCCGAAGGCCACAACGGAGAGCACCACGTTCACCGGAGTGCTGAAGTTGGCCTCAGTGGTGCTGCGGCTGAAGTTGGGAATCACCAGCGCCAGCACGCACATGGTGCTGATCAGATCCCAGTAGGTCAGCGCCCCCAGCAGGTTGGGGGCTGCCATCTGGCTGGTGTCCACCTGTCCATCTCGTCCCAGCGCTCCCCGTCGCACGGCGGCCAGAACATTGCACAGTCCGGTGACGCCGGTCAGGGCGATCATCACCACCGAGAACATTGAATCCCTGGCCAGGGTTGGATTGCTCTCCCCAGTGAGCATGGTGCTGGCCACAAGGGCAAGTTCGATCGTCATCACCGCTGCGGTCAGCACCAGCGTTCCGTAGGGCTGGCCGATCAGTTCCGCGACGCGATCGGCCTGGTTTGCCACGCTTTTGGAGAGCAACAGCACCACACCGCTGAGCAGTCCGAGCCCAGTGAGAACGATGCCGGTGGGTTGCACCAGCAACCAGGCCATCACTCCGCTGAATTCGATCGAAACCAGTGCGATTAGCCCGATCAGGATCGGTAGAAGCAGGCGCACCATCGGATCAGTTGATCAGGGCCGGGAGCAATTCCCGCGTCGTTCCCACAATGAAGTCGGCACCGGCATCGAGCAGTTGCTGGTGATAGGCCGTCACGTTCTCTACATGGGGAGGTGCCACCCCAACACTGCGCCAGGACAGGTCTGGCCGACGCTCGCGCGCTCTGAGCACGGTTTGCACATCCGCCACGGTGTCGCCGATGTAAGCGATCCATTCCGGGGTCTCTCCCGCCGTCAAGGTTGCCGCCAGGCTCAGGAGTCCTGTCGGATCTGGCTTGTCGGGGGCATCCCCCATGGCAATCAAGGCTGGATCGTTGAGGCCCAGTCGCTGTTGCAACACGTACCGAGCCGAGGGTGGTTCTGCTCCGCTGACGAATCCCCAGCGGACCCCTCGGCTGGAGAGTTCCTCAAAAAAGGTCGGCTCCACCAGCAGCGGTTCATCACCGATGAAACCTGTCCATTCGCTGGGATCACCCTCAGGATCTCCGCCGAAGTAATAACCGCTGAACACATCGATCAGATCACCCCTTGCCGGGAGATCGCCGCCATGGCGGCGAAGCAACTCCAGGCTGGCGTCCCAGTCGTTGTTCCATGTCCCTTCCCCCTTCAAGGCATCGATATCCTGGGGGCTTGGGCGCCAGCTGCTGTAGTGCTGAACCGTCTCCTGCAGAGCGCGCCGATAGCTGCCAGCGACATCGCGGATCACACCGTCGATATCGAACAGCAGGATGCGGGGCTTATCCAGATATCAGGTGGTGAGCGGCTGGTAGGTTAGTTCTTTGTTGTTTTGACTTGAGCGCTGACACCATGACGGTCACCGAAGGCGCTGCCCCCACCGACCAGGAGGTCACGACTCCGGCCGCCGACGCGGTTGAAGGTGCCACCCAGGCAGCTGATAGCAATTCCACTGAAAAGCCCTCAGGTGAGGGCGAGGGCCGTCCGGTGCTGCGCGGTGCTGCTGCAGCTCTGGCATCGGCCACCATCGACGCCGATGGTGTTCCCTCCGGCTATACACCCAAGGCTGATGAAGGTCGCTTCCTGCTGAAAATTCTCTGGCTTCCTGACAACGTCGCTTTGGCGGTGGACCAGATCGTGGGTGGCGGTCCAAGCCCCCTGACGTCTTATTTCTTCTGGCCCCGTGAAGATGCCTGGGAAACCTTGAAGACCGAGTTGGAAGGCAAGAGCTGGATCACCGATAACGAGCGTGTTGAAGTGCTCAATCAGGCCACCGAGGTGATCAACTACTGGCAGGAAGAGGGCAAAGGCAAGAGTCTGGAAGAGGCGAAGGCCAAGTTCCCCGAAGTCACCTTCTGCGGTACCGCTTGCGCGTCAAAAGCCATTCACTTTCTCCCCCGCCGAATGGTGGGGTTTTTTTGCCCAACATTGCTCCCTTCCGATCGAAAGTTGAGAAAGAAGTTCGAGCATCGGCATTAAAAAACCGAGGCTTGTGCCTCGGTTGTCTTGCCTCAAGTGAAAAAACACCCATCAAAAGAGATGGGTGTTGATCATTCAGCGGCCTTGCTGGCTTGCATCCGTGCTCTGGCCCTATTGAGCTGTTGTTGAGCCTTGAGCTTTTCAGGCGATGCCGGTTGATTTTCCATGCCCGCAACCGCTGAGCTGACTTTCTGGAAATCTGCTTCAGCTGCGTTTCCATCAATGGCGCTGCCTAATTCGGCATTGTTCACCAGAACAGTGACTTCGTCAGCGTCCACCTCAGCAAACCCCCCCATCAATGCGATGGAGCTCCAGGAGCTGTTGCTGCGGACCCGAAGAACACCAACATCAATGGCGGTCAGCAGAGAAATATGACCAGGCAAAATGCCGAGCTGGCCAGTGGTACTTGGCAGAATCACCTCATCGGCGCTGCCATCAAAGACGTTCTGGTCGGGTGCCAGCACGCGGAGGGTGAGGGACATGGACCTTGCTGAGAAAAAGAGAACGAACGGAGGATCACAAGTGAACGGGGGTGTGATTCACACCCCCGACACGATCACTTGGCTTCTGCGGCGATCTTTTCAGCCTTGGCCTTCACTTCATCGATGTTGCCAACGAGATAGAAGGCACCCTCAGGAAGGTTGTCCAGCTCTCCGGAAAGAATCTGGTTGAAGCCGGTGATCGTGTCTTCCAGCTTCACGTACTTGCCGGGCATGCCGGTGAAGATTTCAGCTACAAAGAAGGGCTGGGAAAGGAATTTCTCAACCTTGCGGGCGCGATCCACGGTTTGACGATCGTCTTCTGAGAGTTCGTCGAGTCCAAGAATCGCAATGATGTCCTGCAGCTCTTTGTAGCGCTGGAGGGTCGACTGAACGGCACGGGCGGTGCGGTAGTGCTCATCGCCCACAACAGCGGGCTGAAGCATGGTGCTGGTGGAGTCCAGAGGATCCACAGCGGGGTAGATGCCCTTCGAGGCCAGGGCACGGTTCAGAACCGTTGTGGCATCGAGGTGAGCGAACGTTGTGGCCGGCGCGGGGTCGGTCAGGTCGTCGGCAGGAACGTAAACAGCCTGGATCGAGGTGATTGAACCTTCAACCGTGGATGCGACACGCTCCTGCAGAGCACCGACGTCGGTACCGAGGGTGGGCTGGTAGCCAACAGCTGAGGGCATACGGCCGAGGAGAGCGGACACCTCGGAACCGGCTTGCACAAAGCGGAAGATGTTGTCCACGAACAGCAGCACGTCCTGCTTGTTCACGTCGCGGAAGTGCTCCGCCATGGTCAGAGCCGAGAGGCCCACGCGCATGCGGGCGCCAGGGGGCTCATTCATCTGGCCGTAGCAGAGGGCCACTTTCGACTTCGAGAGGTCGTCAGCGTTGATCACGCCTGACTCCTTGAATTCCTCGTAGAGATCGTTGCCCTCACGGGTGCGCTCGCCCACGCCACCGAAGACGGATACACCGCCGTGCTCTTTGGCGATGTTGTTGATCAGTTCCTGAATCAGAACGGTTTTACCCACACCGGCACCACCGAACAGGCCCACCTTTCCGCCCTGGCGGTAAGGAGCAAGAAGGTCGATGACTTTGATGCCTGTTTCGAACACCTTGGGCTTGGTTTCAAGCTCAGTCAGTGCAGGTGCGTCGCGGTGAATTGGCGCAGTCGCCGTGTTGTTCACCGGACCCTGCTCGTCAACGGGCTCTCCAAGCACGTTGAAGATGCGGCCGAGGGTGGCTTCGCCGACGGGAACAGAAATAGGTGCGCCTGTGTCGACGGCTTCCATGCCGCGGACCAGTCCGTCGGTGCCGCTCATGGCAACAGCGCGAACGCGGTGGTCACCCAGCAACTGCTGCACTTCAGCAGTTAGCGCCACATCCTGGCCACTGGTGTTCTTCGCTTCGATGCGAAGGGCGTTGTAAATCTTGGGCAGTTTCCCGGCGGGAAATTCCACGTCCAGAACCGGGCCGATCACCTGGCGGATCACGCCCTTGGTGCCAGCGGATGCAGGAGCAGAAGCGACCATAAGAAGGAGAGATGCGGGATCAGGCGCAGCGCGCTCGGGCCCTTTCAGAGCGGCGCAACCATACCACTGCCCTCGTCTTGGGGTTGGGGTTCGGTCAACCGCACGTGACCGCACTGGTCGAAGTGGCAGCCCCATGAATACGTTGGCACTCGTCGGCCTCGAGTGCCAGCTCGAGTCGAATAAGCGCTTCGGCGCCCCGTCCCTGCTCCTGCATTACCCCATGGCAGCTGTTTCTCTCAGCGTTTCCACCGTCAAGCCTTTGGGCGACCGCGTGTTCGTCAAGGTCTCTGAATCCGAAGAGAAGACCGCCGGCGGCATCCTGTTGCCCGATACAGCCAAAGAAAAGCCCCAGGTGGGCGAGGTGGTTCAAATCGGCCCCGGCAAGCGCAACGATGACGGCAGCCGCCAGGCTCCCGAGGTTGGTGTCGGCGACAAGGTGCTCTACAGCAAGTACGCCGGTACGGACATCAAGCTCGGCAGCGATGAATACGTGCTGCTCACCGAGAAGGACATCCTGGCCATCGTCAACTGAGACGGTCCCCGGACTTCAGCGTTTAACCCAACCAACCAATTAAGGACACGCCTTCCATGGCAAAGCGCATCATTTACAACGAGAACGCGCGTCGCGCACTCGAAAAAGGCATCGACATTCTGGCCGAATCCGTTGCTGTGACTCTTGGACCCAAGGGCCGCAATGTGGTGCTTGAGAAAAAATTCGGTGCTCCTCAGATCATTAATGACGGCGTCACCATCGCTAAGGAGATCGAGCTCGAAGATCACATCGAAAACACTGGCGTTGCCCTGATTCGCCAGGCCGCTTCCAAAACCAATGATGCTGCCGGTGACGGCACCACCACTGCCACCGTCCTGGCCCACGCCATGGTCAAGGCGGGACTGCGCAACGTGGCTGCGGGTGCCAACGCCATCACCTTGAAGAAGGGCATCGACAAAGCCTCCGATTTCCTGGTCAGCAAGATTCAGGAAATGGCCAAGCCCATCGCTGACAGCAATGCCATTGCTCAGGTGGGCACCATCTCCGCCGGCAACGACGAAGAAGTCGGCAAGATGATTGCCGATGCCATGGACAAGGTTGGCAAGGAAGGTGTGATTTCCCTCGAGGAGGGCAAGTCCATGGAGACCGAGCTCGAGGTCACCGAGGGTATGCGTTTCGACAAGGGCTATATCTCCCCTTACTTCGCGACCGACACCGAGCGGATGGAGGCCGTCCTCGATGAGCCCTACATCCTGCTCACCGACAAGAAGATCGGTTTGGTTCAGGATCTGGTGCCCGTACTGGAGCAGATCGCCCGCACTGGCAAGCCACTGCTGATCATTGCTGAGGACATCGAGAAAGAGGCCCTCGCCACCCTGGTGGTGAACCGTCTGCGTGGTGTGCTGAACGTGGCCGCTGTGAAGGCTCCTGGTTTCGGCGATCGCCGTAAGGCCATGTTGGAAGATATGGCCGTGCTGACCAACGGTCAGCTGATCACCGAGGACGCCGGTCTCAAGCTGGAGAACGCCAAGCTAGAGATGCTGGGCACAGCCCGCCGCGTCACGATCAACAAAGACACCACCACCATCGTTGCTGAAGGCAATGAGGCGGCTGTCGGCGCCCGCTGCGAGCAGATCAAGAAGCAGATGGACGAAACCGATTCCACCTATGACAAGGAGAAACTGCAAGAGCGTCTGGCCAAGCTGGCCGGTGGCGTGGCTGTCGTGAAGGTCGGTGCGGCTACTGAAACCGAGATGAAGGACAAGAAGCTTCGTCTCGAAGATGCCATTAACGCCACCAAGGCGGCGGTTGAAGAGGGCATCGTTCCTGGTGGTGGAACCACCCTGGCTCACCTGGCTCCTGCTTTGGAGCAGTGGGCTGCATCCAGCTTGTCTGGGGAAGAGCTGATCGGCGCCAACATCGTGGCTGCGGCTTTGACCGCTCCCCTGATGCGCATCGCTGAAAATGCTGGTGCCAATGGCGCAGTTGTGGCCGAAAACGTCAAGTCCCGCGCTGACGCTGAAGGCTTCAATGCTTCCTCTGGCGAATACGTCGACATGCTGGGTGCCGGCATCGTTGATCCCGCCAAGGTGACCCGCTCCGGACTGCAAAATGCCGCATCCATTGCCGGCATGGTGCTGACCACTGAGTGCATCGTGGCTGATCTGCCTGAGAAGAAGGATGCAGCTCCTGCCGGCGGCGGCATGGGCGGCGGCGACTTCGACTACTGATTGTTATTAATCCAACGTTTGGTTTTGGATTTAAGCCTCCGCTTCGGCGGGGGCTTTTTACTGAGATCTTCCTTCTGATTGTCCTCTTTGCTGATAACGAAAGCAATTAATCTATTTTTAGATTTTCGTGATGATGCTTAAGCTATTGGCCGCAAGGTTTTGTTTTTATATAAGCTATTAATTGCTGGAATAAAAGATTTAAACAGATCGCTTGGCGAAATGTTGTGCTCAAATAGGGATCTGTTATCCGGTTTTTTCAAAAAATTCAATTATTTTTGCAATATCTTGCCGAATGCTTGGATTTAATTTTTTTCTTTTGCCAATCTTTCGTAGTTTTTTGATGGTCAAGCTTGAAAGAGAGGGAGTGTTTTTGCTGATATAGGCATTTTGTGTATGTTCTGATATTACTTCTCTGATGATATCTGAGGATAGCTTGGCCGATTCGTTGGCTTCTTGAGTCTTGGGGGAATTTTTTAGTAATTTAGGTCGCTTTGGCGAAGTGTAGAGATGCTGGCTTTCTTCAAGGGCGTTATTAATTCCGATGATGCTTGAATGATTGATTTCGTAAATTAATTTCCTTTCCTCCTCTGTATATTCACAGGAGTCGGCAGCTACTTCGGGTAAAAATTCTACAAGTCGATCAGCTGCTTTTCGGCCGAGGATCTCTCCGTATAAGCTATTAATGGCAATTACAGCTTTTAGTTCGAAGGTTGTAAGGCTTCGATTTACAGCCTTTTGGCTTAAGTTTTTCGGCACCTCAATACTGCTTGCGCCAATTTTATCGAAAATCAATCGAGTGATGTTTTGGCGATTTTTTGAGTAGTTAAAAACTGAAAGCTTTATTGAGCGACGATTAAGCGTTTCAATGATAAAGTTACTGGTCTTATGGTGCCCTGATTTGTAGTTACGGGCTTTAAGGTATTCCGTAAAGCTACGACTCTCGCCGTGGCGTTTTACCATTTGAAGATATTCGGATGACAGCATTTCTTCAACATCTCTAACTGCTAAAATGACATGAGGATTGATTCTGAATAGCTCTTGATCAGAAAGTTCTGATAGTTCATTTATTTTCCAAAAAAGATTTTCAGAACTAAAGACCAGGCAGGATGTGTTCTCATTGTGATATTTTTTGGATGCTTCTAGAAAAAAATCTGCTACGGATTTGCTTGGGTTGGCCAGCCAATTGCCTGAAGTGATTTCGAGTTGTTCCGCCTTGGCTGCTATTTCTTCTTGTATTGGATAAATAATCCCCAATTCTCTGAGTTTTTTCCTGGTCAATGCAAGTGCTGACTGGGTTGCAGTAGTGCCAGTTTTTCCGTGGCCAATGTGTATGAAGGTAGTGAAAGGGATTTTGCTCATATTTGGCTCGTAGGGCTGCAAATTGTGGTTTTACGGATTCTGCTCTTGCTTTTACTGGAAAACCGCATTGCTCAGGTTGGTTTGCTTGTTAAATAGAGCAGGATTATGAGTGCCGGCTTCAAGAATAAAATATTGTTGTTGTCTGAAATTGAGTGTATTGAAGAATCGAGTAACGAATTCTCGAACTATCTCAACCCAGCCAGCCCGCACTCAAGATCACTGCAAGGCTGAGAAAAACAGCTAATACCGTCCAGGTGATGCGATTCAGTGTTGCTTCTGCACTGCTCGAGCTGCTGAACATGGAGCTCCCGCTCGCGGCCAGGCCTCCCATGCCACCGCCTTTTGGGCTGTGAAGCAAAACCAGAACGATCAGCAGAACACCGCTACCGATCCAGGCCCAGGACAAAACAGACGTGAGCATCAAACGGGCTGGGGAAGGCGGGCAGTCATTGGAGCTTTATCGATATTGGAAACCGGTTCTATCAGGCTACGGCCTGTCATCGCGGCAGGTTGGTCGAGGTTGAGAATCTGCAGCAGGGTCGGAGCAATGTCAGCGAGACCTCCATCGCTTCGTAGCGATATGTCGTTGCCGTGGCCGATCAACTTGCGTTGCTCCCCCTCCACCAGGATGAAGGGGACAGGATTTGTCGTGTGAGCAGTCCAGGCTTGACCGTCCGGGCCTTGCATCAGTTCAGCATTGCCATGGTCGGCGGTGATCAGCATCGTGCCGCCACGCCGGCCCACAGCATCCAGCAAGCGCCCGATGCAGCCATCCACTGTGGCGATGGCTTCCTTGGCCGCATCCATGACGCCGGTGTGCCCCACCATGTCGGGGTTGGCGTAGTTGATCACAATCAGGCTGTAGGTCCCTTCCTCGATGGCGGCGATGCAGCTTTCGGTGAGTTGATCGGCCGACATGGCGGGTGATAGGTCGTAGGTGGCGACCCGAGGTGAAGGCACGAGGTGCCTCTCTTCTCCAGGCAGGGGCTGTTCGATTCCCCCGTTCATGAAGTAGGTCACGTGGGGATATTTCTCGGTTTCTGCAGTCCGGTACTGGCGTAATCCGGCACTCGAGACAACCTGGCCGAGAAGGTCGTTCAGGGGTTCGGGTGGAAAGGCCACAGCCACAGGCAGGCCTTGCTCCACCTGGGTGAAGGTGACCACATCCAGCGCAGGGGTATGACGGCGCTCAAAGCCATCGAAGTTCGGTAAACACAGGGTCTGCACGATCTGACGGGCCCGGTCGGGACGAAAATTGAACAGCAAAACGCTGTCCCCGTCCTGCATCACGGCCTTGCTCAGTCGCAGGGGTTCAAGAAATTCGTCCGTCACCCCTGCGGCGTAGCTGGCTTCAAGCAATTCTCGGGGGCTTTGGTCAGCCTGAGGGAATGTTGGATCGGTGTAGAGGTCGTAGGCCTTTTCAGTGCGCTCCCAACGTTTGTCCCGGTCCATGGCCCAGTAGCGACCACACAAGCTTGCTAATTCGCCCACTCCCGTCTCAGCGAGTGCAGTCTCAACGGCATGGACGTAACCCCAGGCGCTTTGCGTCGGGGTGTCGCGACCGTCCGTCACGGCATGAACTGCCAGCTTGCGGATGCCTGCAGCTGCGGCCCAGCGAATCAGTCCGCAGAGATGGTCGACGTGGCTGTGGACGCCGCCATCGGAGCAGAGTCCCAGCAGGTGCAGGGTGCCGTTGTTGCTCACCATCCGTTCGGCGAGCTCTTGCAGCACCTTGGTGGTCTTGAGCTGGTCCTGGCGGACGGTGTCGCTGATCCGCACCAACTCCTGGCGGATAATTCGACCTGCGCCGATGGTGAGGTGCCCCACCTCGGAATTGCCCATCTGCTGATCCGGCAGCCCCACATGGGACCCGCTGGCCTCGATCAATGTGTGTGGGTAGGCATGCCAGAGAGCTTCCATGACCGGGGTGTCGCCCTGGCGGATAGCGTTGTGCTCTGCATCGTTTCGATGGCCCCAACCGTCCAGAATGGTCAGTACGACAGGTGCAATTCCCCTGTTTCTCCCTGAACCATTGGAACTGCTGTTGTCCACGTACCCCCCACTCGCGTCGGTTCTTTAGGACTTTTGCAGAATCAACTTAACGCTCCATCCGCCTTCAAGCTGCTCTTTTCTGGTAACAACACACCCCCCTCTTTCATATGAGCGAGCGTCCTGATGCCGATCGGATCCCGATCCTCTCGGATCGGGAGCTGAGCCGAACTCTGTCTCGCCTGGCCTCCCAGGTGCTGGAAAGCGTTGATGACAGCCAAAGCCTGATGCTTCTGGGGATTCCCACCCGTGGGGTTCAGTTGTCGCAGGTGCTGGCGAGGGAGTTGGAGCGGCTCACCGGCCACCCCATTGCGCAGGGATCGATCGATCCAACATTCCATCGGGATGATCTGGAACGCATCGGCACCCGAATGCCTCAGGTCACCACGCTTCCAAACAGCGTTGAGCAGCGTCAGGTGGTGCTAGTGGATGACGTGATTTTCACCGGTCGCACCGTTCGTGCGGCGCTGGAAGCGTTGCAGAGCTGGGGCCGTCCCCAAAGGGTGATGTTGCTGGCGATGGTCGATCGGGGCCATCGAGAGCTGCCCATCCAACCCGACTTCTGCGGCCGGGTGGTTCCAACGCGCCGCAAAGAAACCATCGAATTGCGGCTTCGCGATGTGGATGACGAAGAAGGTGTTTTCTTGCGTCGCCTGAATGCGCCGGGATGAAGTCACCCGGTTAACGCGTCCTCTCATCGCATCTGAAGGCCACGGGTACCGCTACGGAGCAACTGATTTCGCTCCCTTGCCAGCCCTGGCGCTGTTCTGCATCAGGATTCCGACCAAAGGTCGGGTCCGCTTCATGGCTTTGCGGTGAGATCAGCTCGGCAAAAACTTTCCGGGCCGTCCTCTTCCACCTTTCCCCCCAGGCTTCTGCATCCCGCTTCAAACGCTGTCCAGGCCTCCACGCCCTGCTCCAGCTTTTCTTGAACGGCCATGTTCAGCGATTCCCCCTGGATCACATCGCTTTGGCTGGTGCCGTGTTGGAGATGCTCCTCGCTGGAGCTGAGGGCCGTGATGGCCGCATTCACGGTTTGTCGCTGCTCCTGCGTCTGCTGTTGCCACCAGGGGTGATCCACGCGGTTGAGACGGTCCAGCGCTTCCCACCAGCGCTGATCTCCCACCAGATCACCCGCTCGCTCCGCCTCGAGGCGGTTGCGATGCCAGTTGTCTTCGAGGGCTGCGCTGAGCGTTTTGTCCTGATCGGACTGCTCAACACTGCTCAGCAGCATGAGCGCTTCCGTTAGATCGCCTTGCTGATACTTGATCAACGCCTGTTCCTTCATGCTTTGTCTCCACCCCTGCAGTTGGGCTGTGTCTTCAGCTGTCGACCCAGCCGAAATGACGAGCTGTTGCTGGAGCCGAAGGGCCGCCAGTTGCTCTCCTTTCATCCAGAGGGCCTCAGCCTGAAGGCGTCGGCAGAGGGTCTGTTCGGCTGAAGCCTTCGTCCCAGGCCACCTCAGAGCTTGGAGTTGTTCACTGGCTTGAAGACATTCGGACCAATTCTCATTGGCTGCTGCTCGCCGCACCCTTGCTGGCAACTGCTGCTGCCACCAGAAGGCAAGGCCGCACACTGCCATAAGCAGTGTGAGGGTAGGAACCACCCAGAACTGCAGCAGCAGGGGTTGTCGTGCCACGAAAGGGCGGTGGGTCAATGCATCAGTTGTATGGAGTCGGCCAGAGGCGTCATCCCTGTTGTGGACGGCCTGATCAGCGGATGCTGCCCAGTTGTTGAAGGGGAAGCGTTTCACCGCTGCGTAGATCGGTGATTTCCGCCTGTAAATGAGCTGCATTGTCAATGCGCAGCCTCAGCTTCAGGCAGTCTTCACCGGCTTGGGCCGGTGGATTGAGCGGAAGTCGCAGCGGCTCACCGGACCACGGACGATGCTCCAGTTCTCCGGCAGCTCCTTGCTGCAGAACCGGCAGACCATCCACTTCGATCACGCTGAACCGTCCCTGTTCCTGGGGTTCCGCCAGCACAAGCTCGAGTTGCGTCTGATCATCCCGGCTGGCGGCCATGACCAGCTCAAAAGGCTCGGGGCTTGGCCAGGGCTGACCGGCCACAAAAAGTGGGTGCCATTGATGCTTCTGGGTGCGTTGATCCCAGGTGCGCAGCGACACCCCCCGCTGCAGCACATCCCTGATGGAAACGCCGGGTGTGAGGCTCAACGCTCCCAGGGCCACTGCTTCCACCGGTGGAGGCGTGACCAGTGGCGCTGGAGCGGTGTGCTCAACAAGCCAGCGCCGTAACCAGGGCAATTGGGCTCCTCCTCCAACGGCGACAACGCCGTCCAGTTCGGTTAGATCGCAGCCATGACGACGGCCACCGGTCAAGGTGGCTTCGAGCAGCTCCTCAAGGGCCTTGCCGAGACCGCGCTCTTTCAGCAGATTTTCCAGATCCCGGCGTGACAGGCGCAGTGCTGTTGTCTCTGCGTCTGACACCTCTTCCACCAGTTCGGTCAGGTCTGGCAGCTCCGGATCGCTCAGGCGGCATTTGAGCCGTTCAGCTGCATTGAGCTGAGCGGCAGTGACGCTTGCGTTCGGGCAGCAGATGTCGAGAATCCAGCGATCGATATCTCGCCCCCCCAGCCGTAGGCCAGCCTTGCCCAGCACCTCGGCATGCCTTAGTTGCTGGCGGCTGTTGTCTCCGAGTTCGCGTCCCCCCAGCCGCAGCAGTTGTGCCACAGGTGCTGAACGCCCCTCACCTCCCTGAAGGGCCACCAGGGCCAGATCCAGAGTGCTTCCGCCCAGGTCAACAACAAGGATGCGCGCTCCTGGGGAAAAACCAGCACCCAGGGCCGCCGCCGTTGGCTCGTCCACCAGGGCGACTTCGTTAACTGGTAAGGATGCGCAGGCCTCCAAGAGCCAGCGGCGGTAATCCCGATAGGTTTCCACAGGTGCGCTCAGCACCAGCCGCTGAACGTCGATGCTGTCCGGCAACTGAGCCCAGATTCCTTCAAGCAGCAGCTGTCCAGCTCGAGCGGCGGTGCCGTCGTCCAGGGCACTGCCGATCCGACGTTTGAAATCAGCGAAAAGGCAGGGGTCGTCCTGATCGACCAGGCCGGCTTCCAGCACCTCACGTCCCAGCAGCGTGGATTCCGGTGATGTCCAGATCAGGCTGGGAACTTCGCCGGGTCTGCGGCAGATCTGAGGCAGGTCGAGCAAGTCGGCCTGCCGTTGTCCGCTCGGGGTGAAAGCAACCACGGTGGTGGTGCTGCCCAGATCAATGGCCAGGGTGCCGCTGGTTACCGAATGCTGAAGCTTTCCTTCTCCCACAGAGGCCAAGACCGTGGCCAGTGCACGGTGAAGACAACGTGAGATTAAGGGGATTGGCGCAGATGGATCGACTGCAGCAGCTGATCTTCTCCTTTTACCGCGAGGATCAGCGCATGGAAGGGCTGCTGGAGCCATTGCGGGACTGTCGCCTTCGGCGCAGCTGGGGGAGCATTCGCATTGAGTGCATGGATGCGGCCCATCTCGAGCAGGTCAGTGCCCTGTTGATGCACCTGCGTCTCCCTTTGGCAGCGCTAGGTTTGGGGCGGCAAATCGTGTTGCGAGCGCCGGGATCCATACCGCGCACCTACCCGATGCACGTGCCTTTCCACAGCGATCAATTGGCCTGACGTTGGGGACCTAGATTGAGATGACGTTTGGGACAGTGTTGTGATTTCGGCAGGTGTTGATACTGGAGATCTCGCCAAGCGAGGCGAAAGTCTGATTCGCCAGTCGAGCAATCGCTATCTCACAACGGTCCGCATTGCCTTCCGGGCCAAGCAGCGTCGTTTCGACGATTTTGATGGCCTGCTGGAGGAGTCCAGTGTGAAGCCGGTTCAACGGGCCATCGTTGAACTGAGTGATGAGCAGGATCAGCCGGATCTGCTGCCTGGTTGATCCAGGTTCCTTCGTGATTCAACAGGAGGGTCCTGGCTGGCGCGTAGCCCGGGACTTACAGAGAGGCGAATTCACTGTTCTTGTTGGAGGGCAGGGATGGGCGTTTGAATTAACCGAACCTGAATGGTCAGGGTTCTGTGAACTCCTGATTGGGCTGGTGAATAATCATGCGGCCCTGGTGGACCAGCTGATGGCGGAAGAGGCCATCGAACTGGAGCTTGAACGCGGCCCATGGTGGGGCTGCCTGGATGGTGATCGAGAGCGGTGGACACTGTCGGTGGTTCTGACGCCCGTAGCTGGCCGAGGGGTTGAGGGGCACTGGCCTATCCCCGCAGCGATGGCGTTGGTCGGTGCCGTGAGAACGATGTGGGACAGCAGTCGTGATTAGCTCAGCTGATCAATCTTTGTTCATTGATTCATTCCACCTCGGATGGGGATGCAGTGCACAGCTTTTCCACAGGGCTGAGCTCAATTTGTCCGCTGTCGCGCGACTCTGTGGAAAAGCCTGCTGCTCGGGTGATGCGTCTTGACGAGGTTCCCATTCCTGCTTGTTCGGGTGTAGTCAGATTTTTTGCCAATCCAGACTGCAGTGAGGGAGGTTGTCTTATTCGGAGACTGCTGCGACAAGTGTTGCCTGATACGCGCTTGACTCGGGCCTGTTCTTGTGGACAACTAGTGTTCGTTTCCGAGGAAGAGATGCAGCAAGAGTCAGGTTCAACGCCCCAGTACAGCGACAGCGTGGTGAGTTTCCAGAGTGAGTTGCCTGCGCCCCTCCAGCGGGCGATGACCCGTTTCATCGAGACCCACCCCAACTGGGATCAATACAGGCTGGTGCAGGCCGCTTTGGCTGGATTCCTGGTGCAAAACGGCATCGAGTCTCGGGAGATCACCCGTGTGTATGTCGGCAACATGTTTCGCCGCGAAACCCTCCTCCACGGCGTCTGAGTTCGGCTTGAAGTTGCCGAAGCTCAGCCATTGGCAACAAGCCTCTCAGTGGAGTGCGCCAAGGCGCGCCAGCAGATCTTCAGCAGTGGCATCAGGAACGGGCAGGATTGAAAGCCGATTGCCTCGCTTGATCACCGGCAACTGCTCTTCGGTGTAAAGCTCGCGCAGTTGATCCAAGCTCATGAGCTCGGAAAACTCTCCGCGAAACTCGAGCCGCGCGCAATCCCATCGCGGTTTGTCTGGGTTTGATTTCGGGTCGTAGTACTTCGCCTGGGGGTCGAACTGGGTTGGGTCCAGCAATCCGATTTCAATGACCTCCATCAGGCCGATGATGCCTGGTGGTTTGCAATTCGAGTGATAAAAAAACGCCTGGTCGCCGGGTTGCATCGTGCGCATGAAATTTCGGGCCTGGTAATTGCGAATGCCATCCCAAAGTGTTGTTTTCTCCCGGCGCAGATCGGCAATGCCATAGGCATCCGGCTCACTTTTCATCAGCCAGAAGGCCACGCTTGTTTGCTCTTGCTTCCACCATTCTTGAGCCGTCCTGGGCCTGTTGGCGTTTGTCTCGACGGATTTCTTTCAGCTTGAGCTGAATGGATGGGTTGCGATCAGTCCACGAAAGTGATCACCCCGTGCTTCGAAATCGCTGTATTGGTCAAAGCTGGCGCAGGCTGGGGACAGCAGGATGTTGCTGGCGTTCTTCTGCTGAGCAAGAACGACTGCTGCATTGACAGCCTCTGCCAAGTCGCTGCAGCAATGGACATCACCCGCATAGCTCGAGGATTGGATCATCCGGTGCAGCTCCGCTGCCCCGTCACCAAACAGCACGACCCCGCAGGCTTGCTGGGTCAGTTGTTCGAGCCAGCCTGACGCGTCTCCACGTTTCACGGATCCCCCCGCCAGAACCACTGTGGGTCCCTGCATGGCGCGCAAGCCCACCTCCGCAGCGTCGTAATTGGTTGCTTTGCTGTCGTTGAACACAGCGATCCCTCTGAGCTGTCCGAGTGGTTCAAGCCGATGCGGCACGCCCGGAAAAGCCTGTAGCGCTGCTTCGATCTGTGCTGCGGTGAGGCCAATGCGCCGGGCTGCGGCCGTGACCAGGAGCATGTTCTGAAGATTGTGGTCGCCCGGCAGCTTGAGGGCTTTGGCCTCGAACAGGGTCTGTTCAGCTTCACGCACCCACCCTTCAGCATCGATCCAGACATCAACAGGGTTGTCGTCGGGGCTAGGGCCGTTTGCGCTGACCCACAGTCCACCGTTCCAGCTTTTGCGCTGTTGTCGCAGGTCGGGATCGTCGGCGTTGAAGATCGCCAGTTCGGATCGTTCCAGCAATCCGCGTTTGATCTCCCGGTAATGCTCCAGGGTGCCGTGTCGTTCGAGGTGATCGGGAGTCAGCGTGGTCCAGATGCCGATTGCGGGGTGAATCCGTTCAGCGGCTTCGATTTGATAACTGCTGAGTTCCATGACCAGCCAGTCGGGGTGGTTCGTCGTGCTCCCTTGGAGCTCGAGGCCCATCTCGGCCGCTGAAAAGCCCATGTTTCCGCCCATCGGGGCATTGAGACCGCTGTGCTCCAGCACATGGCTGAGCAGATGGGTCACCGTGGTTTTGCCGTTCGTGCCTGTGATGCCGATCCATGGGATGGATTGCAGCGCGTCCCATGCCACGGCCATCTCTCCGTCAATGGCCACACCGTGGCTGCGCAGATGTTGAAGGGTTGGGTGGTCCCAGGCGATGCCTGGACTGATCACGACCCGTTGCAAATCATTCAGCCAGGGATCGAAGCTCGAGGCCTGCAAAGGAATGCCCAGATGCACCTCCATGCCTTGCTGTTTAAGGAGGTTGGATCTTTGGTTCAGAGCCTCGCTTGTTCCGGAATCGATCACGGTGACGGCAGTGCCGGATTGAGCCAAGAGACGAGCGGCTCCCATGCCTGAACGGCCCAATCCAACAACGACCGTATGCACCATCAAAAGAGAAACAATCTTTTGAAGTTAATAAAGAATCTTTCGCTTAGTTGAAAACAACTGAAGCAATTAACTGAATGAAATGGGCGATACTGGATTTGAACCAGTGACTCCTACAATGTCAATGTAGTGCTCTACCCCTGAGCTAATCGCCCGAGCCAATCACAAAGAGCGTTGCTTGCTTTTTGTGCTCGGATTCGAATTTAGCAGCAGGGCTGTCGTGCCCTCAATGCGGGATTCATCGACGCAGCAGTTCAATCCGCCATCGATCTCTTTTGGTGCGTTGGCAGGACAGAATCTCAAGGTTTCCCCTGTCTTGCAGCTGCAACCGGTCTCCGATGCTGATCTCGCGGCTTCCTTGACGCACCGGTTGCCAATTCAGCCTTAGGCGTCCCGCCTTGATCTGCGTCACCACCTTTGAACGGGACAGGCCGAATCCAGCGGAGGCGATGGCATCAATCCGGCAGGACGCCTCAACGGTGGTGAGCTTTTTGGGCGTGCGCTGGGCAGGCAGCTGCAACTGGCTGAGTTCAACCTTTTCGACAAGGATCTCCACATCGCGAATCCTTCCTCTGCGCTCATGCAGAGCAGTGGCGCAGTCCGGGATGACGAGTCCTTGCCCGCCACGATCGCCACGAACCCAGAGGTCGCCGAGCTCTTGTTCGCTGGCCCCCATCTCCCTCAGAGCCTGACGAAGATCCATGGGGCTGAGAGGGTCAAACAGAAAATTACCTTCGATCAGAAGGCCGCTGATCGGGGCTGCGATCTCCCCCTCTTCTTCATCGGTTCCTCGGCGGCAGAGCAGCCTGCATCGTTCTGCACCGGGATAACCGCCGTCGCGCTGCCAGACCAGATCACTCAGTCCGTTCAGTCGTTGCAGGCCCTCCTCCTGCAGAGGCGCGTCGAGAAACTCGCTCCAGATCGGTTGCCAGGTGCGCAAAACCAACTCGGCCTGATCAACCAGTGGAGCGAGTCCCGCTGGATCCCTGGCCCCATCCAGCAGCTGGTCCCGAGGCAGGGTCATAGATCGTTGAGACGAACCACCTGCTTCGGCCGGTTGCGTTGCACCACCTGCCAGGGCGGTTCGATGCCGTTGGGTGTTTCCACCAGCACCAGCCAGCAGCCTTCATCGCGTCGATTGCGCAGGATGCGCACACCTGCATCGTTGTCGGAATCGACGCTGGCCGCGGCGGCGTAGCTGCCCATCAGGCCGGAGCCCATGCCAAGCAGGCCCCCGATCAGGGTCTCCCCCCAGGGGCCGAAGCTGGCGAAGGTGGTCAATGTGGTGATCTTGGTGAATGTCACCCCAGCCAGGAATCCGAACGGCATCAACCAGCGCGCCATGGACTTCTGACGCTTGTCACGGGTGACGTCGGGGCTGAGCAGCTCCACCGAGTTGATTGAATCCCCTTCAGGAGGGATTGCCAGACACTGCATCAGCGGCACGTCGGTGTCCCGCAGTTGCTGCGTCAGCCCTTCGGCTGCCGCGTTGTCGGAGACCACCACCACGCAGACGGGCATCCATAAACATTCAATGGGATGAAGTCTGAACCCTGTCAGCCTGATTAGAGAGGTTGGTTAGTGCCGATCTCTACAGTTCCGAAAGGCAGTGCTGCGCCCTTTTGATGACGAAAGTTCTGGTATCCGATCCGATTGACCAGGCCGGAATCGACATTCTCAGCCAGGTGGCGCAGGTTGATCAGCGCCCTGGGCTCTCCCCGGAGGAATTGGTCCAGGTGATCGGTGACTACGACGGACTGATGATCCGCTCGGGAACTCAGGTCACGGCAGAGGTGATCGCGGCGGCGTCGCGTCTCAAGATCATTGGCCGTGCCGGCGTTGGAGTGGACAACGTGGATGTGCCCGCCGCCACCCAGCGCGGTGTTTTGGTGGTGAATTCCCCCGAGGGCAACACCATCGCTGCTGCGGAACATGCCCTGGCGATGATGCTTTCCATCTCCCGGCATGTGCCCCAGGCCCATGCCGGCATGCGTGTCGGGAAATGGGACCGCAAGAAATACGTTGGCAACGAGCTCTACAAAAAGACCCTCGGTGTGGTGGGCCTCGGCAAGATCGGATCCCACGTGGCCAAGGTTGCCCGGGCGATGGGGATGGAGGTGATTGCGTATGACCCGTTCGTCGCCGCAGATCGGGCTCAGCAGATGCAGGTGCGTTTGACCGAGCTGGCTGAGCTGTTCCGTACGGCTGATTACGTGACGCTGCATATCCCACGCACCAAGGACACCGAGAACCTGGTGAATGCAGAGCTGCTGCGCACGATGAAGCCCAGTGCACGGATCGTGAACTGTGCCCGTGGAGGTGTGGTTGATGAAGCCGCCATCGCTGAAGCGATCGACAAGGGGGTGATCGCTGGTGCCGGTTTGGATGTGTTCGCCAGCGAGCCGCTTGCGGAGGACTCACCGCTTCGGGCTGTTGAGCGTGGACTGGTGCTGACTCCGCACCTGGGGGCCTCTACGGAGGAAGCCCAGGAGAACGTTGCCATCGATGTGGCGGAGCAGATTCGCGATGTGCTGCTTGGCCTGCCGGCGCGCAGCGCCGTGAACATTCCAGGCCTGAGTGCCGAGATCATGGAGCGGCTGAAACCGCACCTCCAGCTGGCGGAGACCGTGGGCGGCTTACTGAGCCAGCTGGCCGGTGGTCAGGTTCAGGAGCTGGAACTGCGTTTACAAGGTGAGTTCGCCAGCCATCCCTCCCAGCCGCTGCTGATTGCTTCGCTGAAAGGTCTGCTCGGGGCTGTTCTCGGGGACAGCATCAATTTCGTCAACGCTTCTCTGGAGGCCAAGGCCCGCGGCATCAGGGTGGTCGAGGTGAAGGATGAAGCCAGCCGTGATTTCACCGGTGGTTCGCTCCAGCTGATCAGCCGCGGTGATCAGGGCAGCCGCAGCGTGACCGGTGCTGTGTTTGCTGATGGTGAACTGCGCATCACCAGCATCGATGCCTTCCCGGTGAACGTGACCCCAAGCAGTCACATGCTGTTCACCCGTCACCGCGACATGCCGGGGATCATTGGCAAGCTGGGGTCGCTGCTGGGCGAGCACAACGTCAACATCGCCTCGATGCAGGTGGGTCGCAAGATCGTCCGAGGTGATGCGGTGATGGTGCTGAGCATTGATGATCCCGTTCCTGCAGCTCTGCTGGAAGCGCTGACGGCAATCGATGGCATTCAGGAAGCGCATCCGGTCACCCTTTGATGTGGTGGCGTTTGACGATGAGCTGCCCTCCTGAACTGGAGGAGTCGCTTGTCTGGAAATTGAATGATCTGGGGTTGCACCGCCATGCCGTGCAGCACGCTCCGGAGATGCCCGATTGCAAGCAGCTGCTGCTCTGGCTCCCAAAGTCCGAGTGGCCAGACGCTGAGCGCCGCCAGTTGCTGGCCAGTCTCGCTCCGATGGCACAGCAATTTGGCCTCACTTTGCCAGAGGGGCGCTGGGATGACGTTGCCGATGAAGACTGGAGCCTGAGCTGGAAGCAGCACTGGCAACCGGATCCTGTCGGCAACGGATTCCTGATCTTGCCGGCTTGGCTTGAGGTGCCTTTGGAGCATGCCGATCGCCTGGTGATCCGGATGGATCCCGGCAGTGCCTTTGGAACCGGCAGCCATCCCACCACGCGCCTCTGTCTCGAGGCTTTGGAGATGTCTCCGCCCAAAGGGAGCCTGGTGGCCGATCTGGGTTGCGGCAGTGGGGTTCTGGGGCTCGCGGCCCTTGGCCTGGGGGCTCAATCCGTGGTGGCGGCAGATACAGACTCTCTTGCTGTTCGGGCCACGACCGACAATCGCAGACTCAACCAGCATGACGAGGTACAGCTGGCGGTGGCTCTGGGTTCGGTTGAGACCTTGCAGGGCTTGCTTGCGGGGCGTCGGGCTGACCTGCTGCTCTGCAACATTCT
>QCTY01000019.1:0-21355 GCA_003208975.1 Synechococcus sp. AG-676-F02 | reverse complement strand
ACACATCCCTTCAGGACAATCTTTCGACATTGGATCCGACCTCTTCCCGACCCTGGCCGAGTTGGGAGCACCCTTTTATGCGATCCCAATGGACTTTGAATGGGTCGATATCGGCAAGGTACCCGACTACTGGCAAGCCATTCGAAGCGTCCTGCTGGGAGAGGTTCGTCAGGTGGGCATCCCCGGCAAGGAAGTGCGCCCTGGAGTTTTCACTGGACTGAATGTTGCCGCCAACTGGGACACCATCAACGTGAGCGGCCCCGTCTACGTGGGGGGCATGACCAAGATCGAAGACGGGGCAACCATTGTTGGCCCAACCATGATCGGTCCCAGCTGTCACATCTGCGAAGGAGCAGTGATCGATAACTCGATCATCTTCGACTACTCGCGCATTGGCGCTGGCGTGCAGTTAGTCGAAAAGTTGGTTTTCGGCCGTTACTGCGTCGGCAGAGACGGCAATCACTTTGACCTGCAGGAGGCTTCTCTCGACTGGCTGATCACAGACGCCCGTCGCCAGGATCTGGTGGAGCCGTCACCCCAACAGAAGGCCATGGCGGAGCTGCTGGGTACAGATCTCACTCAGGCAGCGAGCTGATTCCAGCCAAATCAAGAATTTTTGGAATCCGTTCTTCAGCTCTGACCGCCATCAGGTGAACTCCCTGGACAATGCCGAGATAACGCTTCACCTGCTCTGCGGCAATGGTGATTCCTTCCATTGCAGGGTCAGGCGCACGATCGAGTCTTTCGATCAAATCATCGGGAATGCTGGCTCCGGGCACCATTCGATTGATGAAATGGGCGTTTTTGGCCGACTTGAGCAGGAAGACCCCTGCCAACACTGGCAACTGCATGGGTTCGGCCAGATCACGCTGAAACCGCTCCAACGCAGCCGCATCCATCACCATCTGTGTTTGCACGAACCGGGCCCCCGCAGCATGCTTCCGCTGCAAACGACGTTGAAGGCCACTCCAACTGCGGGACTGAGGATCGGCAGCACAACCAGCAAACAAGTCGGTTGGTCCATCCGCCAAATCGCCATCGCGCGGATCCTCGCCCCGATTTAACGCCCCAACCTGCTGCAGCAACTTCACCGAATCGAACTCATTCACTGGCCGGGCATCGAGCTGATCGCCGGCACGCACCGGATCACCTGTCAGGCAAAGCAGATTGCGGAGACCGAGGGCATGGGCACCAAGCAGGTCGGCCTGGAGCGCAATCCGATTGCGATCACGACAGGCCATCTGCAACACAGGCTCCAGGCCACCGTCCTGAAGCAGGCGACAAACGGCCAGGCTGCTCATGCGCATCACCGCCCGGCTGCCATCTGTGACGTTGACAGCATGAACACGTCGCCTGAGAAGGTCGCCCATGGCCAGGGCATTGGAGGGATCCCCACCCCTCGGAGGCATCACTTCAGCTGTAAAAATCTGTTTCCCAGACTCAATGGTGCGCTGGAGCGCCGTTGTCAAACCGTAACTCGTGAATCCGAATAACTATGCAGGATCGCCAGCCCAAATCAGCACTAAGCTTTGAGCAAAGGGGTGTTACTACCCATGGCCACAGACGATCCAACAGATCCTCTGACCATCGCACTCTCAGCTCGCGAGATCGAAATCATCGAGCTGGTGGCTGATGGGCTCACCAATCAGGAAATTGCCGACAAGCTGACCATCAGCAAGCGCACGGTCGACAACCACGTGAGCAACGTCTTCACCAAAACTGGATCAAAGAACAGGGTCGCCCTTCTCAACTGGGCTATGGACAACGGCAGAATCTGCCGTGATGGCTTCAACTGCTGCGCCCTTCCAGAAAACGACTCCCCCGAATCCTGAAGGAGGTCACGACAGGCTCCGGCAGATCCTGCAGGGATCCTGAGGTCAATGGGATCTCGAACAGGGCGGCATATTCCAGACAGGCATCAATACTCCCGCCCGCGAAGCGGAGAAACCCTTGCCTGTCGTAGAGGCCAACCATCAGCGAATAAAGCTGAAGCTTTGCTCAAATCTAAAGGAAATCAGCAAAAACTTCCAGGGGTTCAGCGGACCGTTTGGAATCCATTGAGATAAGGCATGTGCTCCATCAGGACATCCACCTTGGGACCGTTATCGAGCAATTGGGATGTGGCGTCCCAGCGCCCGCTTCGGAGCATCTCTCCAGGACCAGAATCCACCGCAACCTCCCAGCTCTCCTCCTCGGCCGACAGCTTCATCACCTCGAGGTTCAGCGACCAGGAGCGGGAGGGGTCGGCCTGAACCACCGCTTGGATCGCCTTGATTTGGTCCGGTGCCGCGGTCAAGCAGGGGATCCCGAGAGCAAGGCAGTTGCCAAAGAAGATCTCGGCGAAGCTGACCCCCACCACGGCGCGGATTCCCCAGCGCATGAGCGCCTGAGGTGCGTGTTCCCGACTGGAGCCACAGCCAAAGTTGCCATTCACCACCAGGATCGATGCTCCCTGGAACTGAGCCTGATCAAAGGGATGCTCCCCATTCAGCTCCTTCCGGTCATCCGCAAAGACTTGATCTCCAAGGGCATCGAAACTGACGCACTTGAGGAAGCGGGCGGGAATGATCCTGTCGGTGTCGATGTCTTCACCAGCAACGACGAGAGCACGGCCTTCAACCAGCTGAATCGGCCCGGAAGGAAAGCTGGGCATCACAAATCCGGTTGAGGGGTGAGGGAGCGAACATCGGTCACACGACCGTGAACAGCAGCAGCAGCCACCATGGCCGGGCTCATCAGCAGAGTGCGGCCACTGGCGGAGCCCTGACGGCCCTTGAAGTTGCGATTGCTGGAGCTGGCACTGATCTGTCGCCCCTCCAGACGATCGGGATTCATCGCCAGGCACATGGAACAACCTGGCTCACGCCACTCGAAGCCGGCCGCCCGAAACACCTGATCCAGCCCCTCCGCCTCCGCCGCCTTGGCCACCTGCTCAGAACCAGGCACCACAAAGGCCCTGATTCCATCGGCCACCTGACGACCTCGGGCGATGGCAGCAGCAGCCCTCAGATCACTGAGACGACCGTTGGTACAACTACCGATGAAGCACACATCCACCGGGACACCGGCGATGGGAGTTCCCGGTTGCAGATCCATATACCGGTAGGCCTCTTCGGCCATTGGACGCTCACCAACCTCAAGGCTTTCAGGCATGGGGATGGATTCATCAATCCCCAGACCCTGCCCCGGTGTGATGCCCCAGGTCACCGTCGGAGCAATGGCTGATGCATTGAACACCACCTCATCGTCGACCACGGCATCCGCATCGCTGGCTAAGGAGCTCCACCAGGCCACAGCCCGATCCCAGTCCTCCCCGCTGGGGGCATGGACTCGGCCGTTGAGGTAGTCGAACGTCACGTGATCGGGGTTGACGTATCCACAGCGTGCGCCCCCCTCGATGGCCATGTTGCAGAGCGTCATCCGCTCCTCCATCGACAGAACCTCAATGGCAGGGCCAGCGAATTCATAGGCATAACCAACACCGCCCTTAACCCCGAGCGTGCGGATCACATGGAGCACCAGATCCTTGGCGGAAACACCATCGGTGAGCTGGCCATTCACCTGGATTCGACGCACTTTCAGCTTGTTCATCGCCAGGCTTTGACTCGCGAGAACATCACGCACCTGACTGGTGCCGATACCGAAAGCGATGGCACCGAACGCACCATGGGTGGAGGTGTGCGAGTCGCCACACGCCACGGTCATCCCTGGCTGCGTCAGACCCAGCTCTGGAGCGATCACATGCACGATTCCCTGTCGACCACTGCCCAGACCGTTCAGCACAATGCCGTGTTGAGCACAGTTGCGTTCCAAGGTGCTGAGCATCTCCTCAGCCAAGGGATCTTCAAACGGCCGCTGCTGCGAAATGGTGGGGACAATGTGATCGACCGTGGCAATGGTTCGCTCCGGACAACGCACGGTCAGACCTTTGTCCTTCAGCGCAGCAAAGGCCTGGGGGCTGGTGACTTCATGGATCAGATGCAGACCCACGAACAACTGGGTGGATCCACCGGGAAGTTCCGTCACCCGATGGAGATCCCACACCTTGTCGTAAAGGGTGCCGGAACTCAACAGTCGTTCTGCGCAGAGGATCGACCCTAGGACTGAGCCAGCAAGCGCAAACGCAACAGATCAAGAGCACGAATCAGTGTGAGTTGCTGTATCGCCCCGCGCCCGCGGCGTTCACCGAAACGAAGTGCTGTCGCTTCACAGCCATCAGGCCCTGCCACAGCCACATGAACCAGGCCAACGGGCTTCTGGGGGCTACCGCCACCGGGGCCAGCGATACCGCTGACAGCCACCCCCCAATCGGTCTCCAGCCGATCACGCACTCCTTCTGCCATGGCCCTGACGACCTCATCCGAGACGGCCCCATGGACTTCCAACAGATCCAACGGAACACCCAGCTGACGCTGCTTGACCGCGTTGCTGTAGGCAATCACCCCACCGGCAAATGCCGCCGAGGAACCTGGCACCGCGGTCAATGCTGCACCAATGCCACCGCCAGTGCAGGACTCCGCCACCGCAAGGGTCTGATGATGGCGGCGCAACTGGTCCAAGACAACAGACGCCAGGCTGTCGTCATCACTGCCGTAGCAAAGCACTCCAGTGCGTTGGCGCAGGTCCGCTTCCAAGGGGTGAAGCAGTGCTTCTGCCTCGACTGAAGATGCTGCACAAGCGGTGAGCCGCAGTTTCACGTCGCCGAGGGATGCATAGGGCGCAACTGTTGGGTTGGAGCCCTCAAACAAATCAGCCACCTGCTCGGCAAGGTTTGATTCACCGATACCGCTGAACCGCAGCACCCGGCTGACGAAAACCCCCACTGCCCCGCCATTCTGCTGCAGCCAAGGCTCGGCAGTCTCCTGAAACATCGCCCGCATCTCCGAAGGCACGCCCGGGAAGGTGAGGATTGTGAAATCAGGCTTCGGAGACCAGATCATCCCTGGGGCTGAACCGAGTGGGTTGGGCAGAACATCAGCCCCCTCGGGCAATGAAGCCTGGCGACGGTTGCACGGAGCTACGGGGCGGCCACCGCTGGACAACTTCGCCTGAATCTCCTGCCAAAGCTCCGGATACTCCCGCAGCGGTGTGTCAAACGCTGCCGCCAGCGACTCCGTTGTGAGGTCATCGGGCGTTGGGCCAAGCCCTCCGGTGGTGATCAGAACACGACTGCGGGTCGCCGCCTCGCGCGCAGCCGTTGCCAGTCGCTCCGAGTTATCGCCCACCACGGTCTGGCGGTAATGAGGCAATCCCAGCGCCGCGAGTCGTTGCGCAATCCAGCGTGCGTTGCCGTTGAGGATGTCTCCGAGCAACAGCTCGGTGCCTACACACAGAATCTCAACGCCGGCCTCAGCCATGGGGATCACCGATCGAAGCCGGGTCAGCAACGGCTGAAGGAGATGTTTGGCAGAGAGCCCGTTCCGTCTGCAGTTGCCTGCGGCTGATCACAACCGTGGCCACCAGAATCGCTGTTGCCAGACCCAACCAGAGAAACCTCATCTCTGCATTGGCAACGACCAGGGCAAGCGCCGCCAGCCACTGGGTGAACACGTAGATCAGAAGAACCGTGCGTCGATGGCTGAAACCGGCTCGAAGCAAACGGTGGTGCAGATGGCGCCTGTCTGGATAAAACGGTGAGCGGCCTTCCCGCAGACGGCCCATGATCACGGCAGACATATCGGCCAAAGGCAGCGAAAGAATCAGCAAAGGCAACACGAGACTGACGGTTGTCAATCCTTTGGCAGGGCCAACAATGCTGACCGCCGCCAGCGTGAACCCAAGGAAATAGGACCCTCCATCGCCCATGAAGATCCGGGCCGGGTTGAAGTTATGGCGAAGGAAACCGAGACAACAACCAGCAAGTGCTGCAGCCAGGAAGCCAGCCGCAACCTGATGCAACGAGAAGCTCACAGAAATGAGACCCACCGCAGCGATACCGGCAACGCCTGCAGCGAGACCATCCAAGCCATCCAGCCAGTTGATCGCATTGGTGATTCCAACCAACCAAACCACGGTGGCCAACAGACTCAATCCATCACTGAGCACCAGAGCGGACCCTGAACTGTTCAACCAAGGCAGATCGATGGCTCCGATGCGGACTCCCTGGCTCCAGATGATGCTGGCGACTGCGAACTGGCCAATCAATCTCGGCCAGGGAGAAAGCTCGAAGAGGTCGTCGGCGAAACCGATGCAAAAAAAGCAGAGTGATCCGGCGAGCGTGCTCCAGATCAACTGATCACGCTCGGGAGCGAGCAGGCCAAATCCCCCAAGCACCCAGATCACTGTCAGGGCAAGGAGAAAGCCCAGCACCATCGCAATGCCGCCCAGACGCACCATTGGTCTGTCGTGCTGCTTGCGCGGATCAGGCTTGTCGGTAAGACCGAGGCTCAAACCAAAGCTTCGCACCATCGGAGCCAAGCCAGTGGTCACAACAGCCGCCGTACCAAAGCTCAGCGTGGCAACCGCTAGCGGGCTGGCAGCGAGATTCACGCGGGCTCCGGGATCAGAACAGCCCTTTCAACAAGGGAATACTCAGATCCTAGGAAGCTCGAACGATGGGAACCAACGTCTCTTGGTCCAGTCAGGCAAGCGCCGGTTCACGTGCATCCGCATAGAGCGGGAATCGCTGGCAAAGCGACTCGACCCGTGCGAGGCATCGCTGCTGAATCGCATCATCCTCAGGGTTGAGAAGGCGGTCAGCAATGACATCCGCGACCTCACGGAACGCATCGGCATCGAAGCCACGGGTGGTCAGTGCTGCTGTCCCCAGGCGAAGACCACTGGTGACGAAGGGGGATTCAGGATCAAAGGGCACCGTGTTCTTGTTCGCGGTGATGTGCACATCGCTAACGAGTAGATCGGCCACCTTGCCGGTCATTCCAATGCCGCGAAGGTCCATCAGCACCAAATGGTTGTCGGTGCCTCCACTCACAACATCGATGCCACGAGCGATCAATCGCTCCGCCAAAGCGCCTGCATTGGCGACCACCTGCTGGCTGTAGGCCTTGAAGGAGGGCTGCAACGCCTCGCCGAATGCCACAGCCTTGGCTGCGATCACGTGCTCAAGCGGTCCACCCTGGCTTCCGGGGAAAACCGCCTTGTCGAACTTCTTGGCGAACTCCGCATCACGGCAGAGGATGAGGCCACCTCGTGGACCTCGCAACGTCTTGTGCGTTGTCGTGGTCACCACGTCGCAGAGGGGTACGGGGCTGGGATGCACGCCAGCTGCCACAAGGCCAGCGATGTGAGCCATATCCGCCAGCAGGTAAGCACCCACTTCATCTGAGATAGCGCGGAACGCCGCGAAATCAATCGTGCGCGGGTAAGCGGAATAGCCGCAAACGATCAGTTTCGGCTTGTGCTCGACAGCAAGCTGACGGATCGCGTCCATGTCCAGACGCTGGGTATCCCGATCAACTCCGTACTGAATGACGTTGAACCATTTGCCGCTGACATTGACGGGCGAACCATGGGTGAGATGTCCTCCATGGGAGAGATCCAAACCCATGATTGTGTCGCCGGGCTGAAGCAGGGCGAGAAAGACTGCGAAGTTGGCCTGAGCGCCGCTGTGGGGTTGAACATTCGCCCAGGCAGCACCGAAGAGTTCCTTCGCACGCTCAATCGCCAGTTCTTCAATGGCATCGACGTGTTCACAGCCCCCGTAGTAACGCTTACTGGGGAGACCCTCGGCGTATTTATTCGTCAGCACAGAACCCTGAGCCTGCATGACGGCCCTGGATGCGAAGTTCTCAGATGCGATGAGCTCGAGATGCGTCTCCTGGCGTTGAAGCTCCTGCTCAATGAACCCGGCGATGGCTGGATCCACCTGGGCTAAATCAGCATCGATGGAGCTGCCGGAGACCTGGCTCATTGGTTTTGACAATCGTGCGTTTGCTGAGGGTAAGAAATCGCTGCGGCACTGGGTCCTGTCAAGACAAAAAAAACTGCCCCGGGAGGCAGTTAACAGCGCGCCTGGAGAGATTCGAACTCCCGACCCTCTGATCCGTAGTCAGATGCTCTAATCCGCTGAGCTACAAGCGCTGGCGTAAATCCATGAGACCCCATCGAGGGTCCCGGCGTCAACTCGAACCCAACCCGCGCCAGGATTGAAACAGTTCCGAATCACTCTGGAAGATGCCGATTCGCTGGTACGGACCCGCTGACAAAAATGATCCGACTTATTGCCATTTCGAGCGGATCGTCAACTTTTGCCTTCACGCAGGTGTTTTTGCCGCCGTCAACAGCGGCATCTGGTTCCTGCAGGAGATGCGCCATCCCTTGGCTGATGGGACCCTGCCATGGATCACTGGAAGCTGGCTGGCTCTTCTGATCGGGCAGCTGATCAGCGTGATCATGCAGCGACCCAAAGCAGCGGAACCCGCAGAGTGACGTCAGGATTGAGCCCTACCTTGCTGATCTGCTGATGTCTCTGCCAGCTACCGAGCTGCAAGATTTGCAAAGCGCCCTCTCCGATCGCCTCTACATCCAGATTTCTGGTTGGCATCTGTACTTGGGCGACGCCAACCTGGCGAAGGCCCTGGCGATCGAATGCAGCGCCAGAGTGAACGAAAGCGCGGCGGTGGCTGCACGCAAATCCCTTGAAGCCGTATCAGTTCCGATTGCGGGGGGGGCCAGTCAAATGCCGTTGGCGCGATTGATTCCTCCGGCCCAGCTGCGGGACCTTGAAGAAATCCTGGAGCCGTACTGCCGATAAAGTCGAAAACCGATCGCACGATCAAGTGGTGTTGATCATTGAGGTCACCAACGCCCGTGAGGTGGTTCGTCAACGCATTGGTCGGTTGGGAGCACGGCTGATAGGCAAGGTCGTAGACCCCGAACAGCAGGTGGAGGAGGCTTTGATTCAAGAAATGGAAAACGCCTTCAAGGAATTCGGCATCGAAGCCAAGATCACCTCGGTTTCAGGTCCCCAGACCATCGGCCGCGACAGGCTTGAGGTTCCCCTCCAGGTGAGAGCGATCAAAGAGGTTGAACTCGACTGAACCCTTGCAATCAGCGCCTTGGCAGCCGGCGACGGAGTGCAGCGGCGATCTGGGTCACTTCAGGATTGCCAAAGGCTGTTCCAGCTCCCCAGTAAACCAACAGCCCCAGGCTGGCCGGAACGGCTATCTGCCAGATCAAGCCGATCCAACCGGAAGGCCAGACCACCCACGCCATGAGGCTCCAGGACGCAAATGTGGCAAAACCTGTTGCCAGAGCAAGCCTTGCCGCATCAAGACCCCACTCCCGAAGAGGTAAACCCTCCAGCCTTCGCTGCAAAATCAGAAGCAACAGAAGGCAGGTAAGAACGTTGATCGCCACCGTGGCCAGCACCAGCCCCGGCGCTCCGAAGTTGAACGGAGACTGATTGCCCCAGGGGGTGGGACCACCAACCAGCAGCCAATCGAACAGCACATTGAGACCGATCCCTGCCACAGAACAACGGAACGGTGTTGTGCCATCGCCAAGGGCATAGAAGACCCGAACCAGAACATCTCTGCCTAGGTAGGCCGGCATCCCAAGGCCATAGGCCATCAGCAGGCCTGTCACCAGCCGCGCGGCCTCGGCATCAAAAGCGCCCCGTTGGTAAACCAGCGCAACGATGGGAGTCCCGAGCGCAATGAACAGACCACCCAGCGGCAACATCGACGCAGTGGACAGCATCAAGCCCTGGCGGATGCGATGAATCAGCTGAGGCCGATCCTCAGGCTCTGTGAGTCGGGCGAACGTGGGCAATAACGGCACCAGCAGAGCATTGGAAATCAAGCCAAGCGGCGTCTGCACAAGCAGGTTGGCGTAACCGAGACCAGCAGCCGCACCAGCGATCCCCGATGCAAAGAACAAATCGGTGAACACATTGATCTGGAGCATTCCAGAAGACAGGGTTGCCGGACCCATCACGGCCCAAACCTCACGAACACCGGGATGCCGCCAATCCCAGACGAGTTGAAAGCGGGCCAGACCCTGACGCATCAAGGCGGGCAACTGAATCAGCCACTGAAAGATGGCCCCCACCAGGGTGGCCGCCGCCAACACCACACCACCGGTCGTTGCAGCAGCTGGGAGCGCGATATCCCCACCGAGTTGCCACCAGAGCAGTCCGACCCCAGCGATCATGGCCAGACTGGACATGAGTGGTGAAATGGCCGGGATCCAGAATTCGTCTGCCGCATTGAGCGAGCCGAAGCCAAGACCGATCAAGCCAGCGAGAAGCGCCATCGGCGCCATCACTTGCAGCTGAACGGTGGCGATGGCATGCAGCTCAGGGCTGAGCCCCGGCCCAACCAGGCCGATCAGCGGATCAGCTGCAAGCACGAGGATCACCGTCACCAGCAGCAGCAAGGCACTGACACTGGTGTTCAAGGCCGCAAGGATGTGGGCTCCCTCGCGTTTGGGCCGTCGGCTGAGCACGCTGACCATGGCGCTATGAAACGGCCCGTTGATTCCCCCGAGCAGGATCAACAGAAACCCGGGCAGCACATAGGCGTAGTTGTACGCGTCGTAAGCCGCGCCCACTCCAAATGCCGCAGCAATCACCAGCTGACGGAGGAGGCCGCCAAATTTGCTGAAGAGGGTTCCGAGGCTGACCACCAGAGCGATCCCTTTGAGTGAACGCGCCATCGCGGCTCAACAACTTGGCCGCATTGTGGGGGCGGCGGCAGTGGACCATGGACATCCCCTGGCCTCCGCCATGACCGGTTGTCCTGCCCTCGGAACTGCGCTGCTCGAATTCGAGCCCCTTCAGGAAGGGGTGCTGATCAAGCGCTACAAGCGTTTTCTGGCGGACGTGGAGCTGGCCAATGGCGACACGGTCACAGCCCATTGCGCCAACACCGGCCCAATGACTGGGGTTCTGATCCCTGGGCAGCGTGTGCGTCTCCGCCATGCCCCCTCCCCAAAACGCAAGCTGGCCTGGACCTGGGAGCAGGCGGAAGTCCCAGGGACCAATGGCGAGCCCTGCTGGGTGGGCATCAACACCGCTTTGCCCAACAGGCTGATCAAGGCAACGATTGAAGCGGGATGCCTGGTGGAACCGCTGGGCCCAATCACGTCAATCCGAGCCGAAGTGACCTACGGAACCAACAGAAGGAGCCGCATCGATCTGTTGCTGACTCCAGCGGACGACAACCCCGACCAGCGACAGATTTATCTGGAGGTCAAAAACACCACCTGGACCAATGGACCCACGGCTCTGTTCCCGGACACAGTGACCGAACGTGGTCAGAAACATCTGGTGGAACTGATGGGGGTGCTGCCTGATTCCCGGGCGGTTCTGGTGCCCTGTCTCAGCCGCCCGGATGTGCACGACTTTGCACCGGGGGATCGGGCCGACCCGCGCTACGGCGCGCTGTTCCGGGAAGCCGTGGCGGCAGGAGTAGAAATTCTGCCCTGCTGCTTTGGTTTCAACGCGAACAAAATCAGCTGGCAAGGGCGACGGCCACTGGCAAAGATTTGATTTTGGTATCCAAACGAACACTTGACCTGCACACTGGAGGCCACGGTTGGTTCCGTCGGTCGTTGTGCACTTTGTGCATAGGACCTCAACAGCAGCTCTGCTCTCTCATTCATGACAACTGCATACCAAGCGCCACCGAAAAAGCGGCGTAAAACCCTTCAGGAGGCCAGCCTTTTGGAAGGCCCCATGATGCTGATGAAGAGCATCAGGGGATTCAGCTCGAATCGCGCCATGACCTGGATGGCATGTGCGCCACTGGCTCTGATGGGGCTGGGGATCTTCACGCTCTCAGCCAAGGCCGAAGAGCTTCCTGAGCTCTCAGCGGCTTTTCTTGCCAACAACCTCTGGTTGCTGGTGGCGACGATTCTGGTGATCTTCATGAACGCCGGCTTCGCCATGGTTGAAGCAGGCATGTGTCGCCAGAAGAATGCCGTCAACATCCTTGCCAAAAACCTCTTCGTCTTCGCCCTGGCGGTGACGGCCTACTGGTTCGTGGGCTACTCCTTCATGTACGGCGATTCCGTCATCGACGGCTGGCTGTATTTCGCAGGCTTCTTCTTCGATCCAACCGTCACCGCTGAGACCATCAGCGATGCCGGCCTGGTTCCCACTGTTGATTTCCTGTTCCAGTCGGCCTTCGCCGGAACAGCAGCCACGATCGTTTCCGGCCTTGTGGCGGAGCGCATCAAGTTTGGTGAGTTCGTGATCTTCGCGCTCGTCCTCACTGCCTTCATTTATCCGGTTGCTGGCAGCTGGGAATGGAACGGCGGCTGGCTAAACAGTGTTGGCAGCGTCGAATTCATCGACTTTGCTGGTTCCTCGATCGTGCACTCCGTCGGTGCTTGGGCCGGTCTCGTCGGTGCAGCCTTGCTTGGACCCCGCATCGGAAAATATGTCGGCGGCAAGGTTCAGGCCATTCCTGGCCACAACATGTCCATCGCCACCCTCGGCGCTTTGATCCTCTGGATCGGCTGGTACGGCTTCAACCCAGGGTCCCAGCTGGCCATGGACCAGTGGGTTCCCTACGTGGCCGTCACCACGACCCTCGGCGCAGCTGGTGGTGCCATCGCTGCCACGGTGATCTCCACAATCACCTCCAAGAAGCCTGACCTCACCATGATCATCAACGGCATCCTGGCCGGCCTGGTGAGCGTGACTGCCGGTTGCGGCAACCTCACCCTGATGGGCTCCTGGGTAGCCGGTGCGGTCGGCGGCATCATCGTCGTCTTCTCCGTCGCTGCACTCGATGCCGCAGGCATCGATGATCCCGTCGGAGCGTTCTCCGTTCACGGTGTGTGCGGCGTTTGGGGCACGATCGTGATCGGTCTCTGGGGCTACGACGTCCAGGGCGACGGCTCCGGCCTCGGCCTTCTGGTAGGAGGTGGCATTGAGCAGCTAGGCATCCAGGCCCTGGGTGCTGCTGCCTATGCCATCTGGAGTGTGGTGACCTGCTTCATCGCCTGGCAGATCATCGGAGCCTTATTCGGAGGCATTCGCGTTACTGAGCAGGAAGAAACCGAAGGTCTCGACATCGGCGAACACGGAATGGAGGCCTACGCAGGCTTCTCGACCACAAACAACTGATCCCTTCAGGGTTCGGTTTTCAGCCCGGCCATCCGGCCGGGCTTTTTAATTGCTTGGTCCACAAGCCAGACCCCATAGAGTCAACGCAATCCTGCGCTCCCAATGGACACCCACGCCTTCAAGCGCTCCCTTCACAATTCAGAGCGCTACAACCGGCGAGGCTTCGGGCGTGCCGAAGAAGTGGCCGAAAGCCTTGAGCAGGCCTATCAAAGTGGCCTGATCGGCACCATCCGCGAAAACAACTACAAACTCAGCCACGGTCGGCTGAATATTCGATTGGCAGAAGCGTTCGGCTTTTGCTGGGGCGTGGAACGAGCCGTTGCCATGGCATACGAAACCCGAAAGCACTACCCGGAAGAAAGGTTGTGGATCACCAATGAAATCATTCACAACCCCTCGGTGAACAATCATCTGCGCGAGATGAACGTTCAGTTCATCCCTGTGGAACAGGGCGTCAAGGATTTTTCAGGCATCAACAACGGTGATGTAGTCATCCTTCCGGCTTTCGGAGCAACGGTGCAGGAAATGCAGCTGCTTAACGAACGGGGTTGCCACATCGTTGACACAACCTGCCCCTGGGTGTCCAAGGTGTGGAACACCGTCGAGAAGCACAAGAAGCAGATCGTCACTTCGATCATTCACGGCAAGGTGAAGCATGAGGAAACGCTCGCCACAAGTTCTTTTGCAGGCACCTATTTAGTGGTGCTTGACCTTGAAGAAGCCCAGATCGTGGCGGATTACATCCTTGGGAAAGGTGATCGTGACGACTTCATGCAGCGCTTTGCCAAAGCCTGCTCAGTGGGATTCGACCCTGATGAAGATCTGGTCCGCCTCGGAGTCGCCAATCAGACCACCATGCTCAAAAGCGAAACCGAAGAAATCGGGCGACTGTTTGAACGCACGATGCTTCGGAAATATGGACCCGTGGAGCTGAACGATCATTTCCTTGCTTTCAACACCATCTGTGATGCAACGCAGGAACGTCAGGACGCCATGTTCTCGTTGGTGGATGAGCCCCTTGATCTGATGGTTGTGATCGGAGGATTCAACTCCTCCAACACCACACACCTCCAGGAGATCGCAATCACCCGAGGCATCCGCTCCTTCCACATCGACACCCCCGATCGGATCGATGTGAGCACCAATACGGTGGAACACATGCCTCTGAGTGAAGCGTTGCGAACCGACGAACAATTTCTGCCCTCAGGACCAGTGAATGTGGGAATCACATCAGGAGCCTCCACCCCAGACCGAGTTGTCGAGGAGGTCATTGGAAAACTGATTCAATTGAGCGAAAAGTGAGAGCCGAAGACCTTGACATTGATGCACCTCTAGCGGTCCGAAACCAGCTTTTCTCCAGTCGTGATCCATACGTCGCGACCAAACATCGAAAGCCTGTGACACGCCGCAGGACCTCAAGTGTTCCGGTACATCAGCAGATTTTCCGACTCGATGGAAATGCGTTTGCCTGCAGAAACGATTGCTCATCATCTCGATCACCATCAGCTGTGGTTTCAACGCTGCTCAGCACCCATGACTGCCCGCGCAATGGACGATCAGACCTATGTCCTGACATTCAGCCAATTCGGAAACTTTGGCTTCGAAATTAAACCAACCACTGCCCTGAAACTGCTACTACAAAAGAAGAATATTGATCGGATCGAAACAGTGAAGATGATCCCACATTCGATCGATCCGCACAGCCATTACGACGTTGATTTTGAAGTCACGATGCGCCTGTAGCCCGGCATCTCAAACCAGTCAGTCAACACAAGCGTGCAGTGGCATCTTGACCTAAGCCTGTGGGTGCACTTGCCGAAGGTGATAACCTGCTCCGCCAGATTGCGCGTCAGATCTATCGCCGACTTATCTGGAAAGTTAAAGAGTATTTTCACGCGTGTAAAGGCTTGAAATACCCGAAAAGGATTAGGGCTGCTTTTAGCTTAATCCTCTACCACACCAGACGTTCAGGCCTGTGGAATACCACGACTCCTGGCAGTTTCTAACTGACGTTGCCTGAGGTTAATCAAGTGTTCAAAATCAACCCAGTGAATGCAATCAACAGGGCACGTATCGATTGCTTCCTGTATTCTTTCGATTGAGTCTCCGTCCTGACGAATGGCTCGACAACGACCCGTCTCAGCAATCATTAAAAAGGTGTTGGAAGCTACATGCGCGCAATAACGGCAGCCGATGCAATCTGATTCTTCAACCCAAACAGCCTTCTGACGCAACTCGCCTCCTAAGACAGGCTCATCGCCAGTCTGCAGTGACTCATTGAGAGTTAAAGGTGTTGAAAAAGCATGAACAACACCTAATTCATCCTGGAAGGATCCATCATCCACGGCTCAAAACGAATCAGCGAATCGTGAACATCGCGTTAACGACAGAAAGAACGACCACAACAGAGGTTGAAGCTGCTATCACTAAGAATGCCAACCAAAACTTGAGGATTCGGCCCTCTGGCTTCTCATAAATCAACCTCGAAACTGTCAGAGGATTGGATATTTTATTGAACTCAACAACAGACATCATCAAACTTTCGCTGATCAAACGATCACGCCATTCCTCTCCATATCGGGGCAAACGTTGATAAATCGGCATTTCACCGATCGGACGCCCCGGGATCTTTCGGCTGACCTGCTCTGGCACAGAGTCGTAACCAAAGCGATTCATATATTCAGGGCTATCAAGAATATCGTCCACAAATCCAACAAAACCCTTTTCAGCAATCACCACTGCCCAAGATCTTTTTTCATCGTCACCGAACACTGGACGACCGAGGACACGACCAACAACCTGCTCAACAAGACGATAATTAGAACTACAGGCTACATAGCCCCTGTAAAATCGGTCAGACAGCAACAACCCACGCACGAAATCACGAATAGTGATACTCCCATCTTTGTATTGAGACTCGAGAAATATTTCTCTGTCACAAGACATGGAGTGAAAAAAGATTTGGCGATAGCATTTATCAATCACTTCGGCGGCCGCTTCAGTGGACTGGTCCGGGCGAATATCCGGAAAAGATTCAGACAGCCGCTTAACTCTCGCGTTCTGGGTTACAAGCCTGAAAGGGAGCTGATTTCCAACCGAACTCTTAACCACAGGGCTATTCTAAATTAAGACGCTAATTATGAACCAAGCGAAAAATACAAGCGATCCAAATCACGCCAACACGCGAATCAAGAGAGGAGGGTCGCCTGCATTAAAGCAAGCGCAGTAGCAGCTTTTTATACTTAAAATTGCATTAAATAGTTCACCAATGGATTAACGCCAATACGCCAAATGAACGTGAAGGAGGACGGTCAGGCTTTGGTGATAAAATTGGGCTAGGAAAAAGATCTAAATGGCACTGAGCGGATTCGAAATCGCGATGGGGGGAGTTAGCTCGATCCCCGTTCTTGGAGGCCTGGTTTTCCTCGGCTTTAAGGCCTTTGGCGAAAAGAATCTTGATGCTTCCAAGTTAAAGCCCAAAAAAACCGCCGCGGCTGAGAAGAAACCAGCTCCTGCAGCTAAAAAAGCTCCCGCCGCTGCTGAAAAGAAACCCGCTCCTGCAGCTAAAAAAGATCCCGCCGCTACTGAAAAAAAACCAGCTCCTGCAGCTAAAAAAGATCCCGAATCAGCAGACAAATAGTTTGGGATTAAAGTCGCAAACTATCATATTTCGAGGATTAATAAATTAGACAAATAAATTCAATAATTAATAATTTATTGATATAATTTTATGCATTCAAATAGCATCAAATTAGCCGCCAAGGCTCACTTGATATAGCTTACCGATGAACTCGTTGGAGTAAATAAACCAAGCAACGAGAGCACCTAGACTTCCTCCCAGCCAGAAAAAAGTCTGGAATTGTGTCCAACTCTCGGAATTAAACAACTCCTTGGGAGGATTGGGTACAGTTGGATTTGCGGGAGGCTGATAAAATTTACCTCCAGCTTGGCCATAAAGGAAAAACAATGTCGTGAGTATGGTTACACCGCCAAGGGTTGAAAACAAACCAATGGTCGTTGAAAATTCAGTATTACGCATCGGCCCAAGAACTGTAAATGGTCCGTACAAGACAAAACCAAATGCTGATCCCAGCTGAAGCCCCCTAGACTTTATCGATAGACCTTGCCGGTACATCGGCAGCAGATTAATTATTGATCGAACTGCGATATTGCTATTAACTGGTGTAATTAAATCCCCAGCACAAGGATCTTGAAAAGGCCTGACTGTCGACAATGGCTTGGAATTTTCGTTCATTGCTTACTAAAGCCGTATCCAATTATGAGCAAAAAGAAATAAACATCAAAAGCAAAAAATACAAGAGGGCAGACAATAAGAACCTGCAAGCGAATCCTATGACACATAAAGGGGCGGGCTGATTTGAGTACTTGAACTTATGGCGAAGTTTTACTGGCAATGCTTTGACAGATACGTACAAAGAACCATCAGCCATGACTGAACCTACTTGCCCAATGCCAACACCGGAGCGTCAGCCAGTCTGCCCAATGCCAACACCTAAATCACTGAACATTTAATCTCATTATTAACGACTCACTAAGCTACTTAAAGGCCAGAAGAAAAGTGACAAACACACCCTGGCCCCTTACCAAAAGGAGCTGAATGAAGCAATGCTTCATTCACATAGTGCTTCGAGTCTGCAATTGCATCTGACCATGTAGCACCACTAGCCAACAATGCGGCGATGGCTGCACTGAGAGTGCAGCCCGTACCGTGTGTATGAGGCGTTGGCACGAATTGGCTGACATGCCATGTGCCAACCCCCTGTCTTGTTAAAAAATAATCTTGGCCAGCAATTTCCTGCAATCCACCACCTTTAACAAGAACAGCTTCAACGCCATAATCAAGGAGTTTAGAAGCAACTTGCTCCACATCCGCCGGCGTTGAAATTGAACAATCTGTCAACAAACTGGCTTCATAAATATTGGGAGTAATTAATGATGCCAAAGGGAACAACAATTTCTTGTAGCATGATATGGCTTCTTCGCCCAACAAGATAGATCCAGCCCTGGAAATCATAACAGGATCAACGATTTTAAACCCAGAAAAATCTACCAAAAAACCAACAATTTCATCGATAATTTCAGCTGAAAACAACATTCCTGTCTTGAGTGCTTTCACAGAAAGGTCGCTGAGCACAGCCCTCATTTGATGACGAATCAAGTCGCAACTGATAGCTTCAATATGAGAAACACCTTGACTATTTTGAGCCGTAACACATGTAATGACAGAGGCACCATGAATACCAAGACGATTGAACGTCTTCAAATCAGCCTGAATCCCAGCTCCGCCTGAGGAATCACTACCACCAATCGTTAAAACAGATTCAAATGTTTTATGCCATTCAGTCATGTTTCTGCCGACTGATTGTCCGGCATTAATTCATTCACATTGGGCATTGGGTCCGGTTCCCCATCGGCTATTGCTCGCGCACGTTTATAAAACCAGCTCTCGGTCGTTCCAGCTGTCTCCATCGCTTCTGCAATTTTCAACCAATTGGTTTGTTCAATTTGATCCACTGTGCCGCTTCCTTTAGACGCTTCTACACCTTAACAGTTTCCTCAAAATGTTTGTGATCACCATTGCGACGCTTGAGCAATACTGAGCTACAAACGCAAACGCATATAGGCGATGCCACTCCACGTACTAAAATCATCATGATGGAGCTACAAGCGATGTCCAGCTGGCACGATCAACTGCTGAAGATAGGATTTCAGAAAGTCAAATCCGCTGACGGGGCTGTTCGTTACTGCTATGAAGCTGAGAATCGTCGGACATCGTTCTGGACAGAGATCACCGTTAAACAGGTTGGTCGGCCCTCTCCCGACTCGTGGCAGATAACCTACGCCCGATCTGAAATTCAAGTTGGGTTATGGAAAATTCATTCTGTCGTCAACGCAGTTGATGTTGTTGTTCACAACAATTCTCAAAAAATGGTAGAAGAAATTGGCGAAAAAATCAAAATGAAACCGGGTTTTCTACAACGAATCAGCAGTTAAACGCTATGCCTGGCATTCAAAATCGCCTCACAAGCGACCTCTCGAGCTTGATTTGGCACACAGAACGAATTATTCTTCGAGAAGCAGGGTGTGCCAACGAAATTGGTGAAGTCGACTGGAAGAAAGCAAAAGCATTAGAACACAATCCTTTCGCAAACAAAAGCAAATGCTCAACATTGGCAATCTACAAAATCTTGAATCTAAGTAGCATCAGAGTGTTTAGGATCAAAAAACAAGATAATACATGGCATTGGTTTCTTGTTGATGATATGAGATACAAACGATATCTAGAAGCTCAAGGCAAGAGAATGGTCGATTTTATTTTCTGCCCAACAAAGCGTCAATTCAAAATGACGTGGAAAGAGGCGCCAACTGACGTCATTAAAAAGTTGCCGATTGGCCAAGAATTTGATACGTGCGAAGAGATTAAATCTCCAATCAGCTCAGATTACTATGACCAAGAAACTCAAGATTTTGAATCTAAACTAATCATTAGTAAGAAAAAGTGGCAAGAGCATTTGCGTAAAAATTCAGCTAACTATATCCGATAAGCGCACAGGGCCATAAGGCCAATCCACGTGATGAATTGACAGATGGCATAATATAGTCAAATTCAAAACCTCATGACTGAAGGCGTTAACCCAAAAATCACAAGCGCTGGCTTGCTGGTTTTAAGACTGTTTGCATCAACACTGATGATTCACCATGGCATTGAAAAGCTTTCTGATGTTGAGGGTTTCACAACTTATATCGTTGATCAATACTTTGCCTTCCTGCCTCTTAACCACGCTCTATGGACCACGGCAGCCGCTTACACCCAAATTATTGGGTCAATTTGCCTTTTAGCTGGCCTCATAACACGAGCTTCGGCGATCGGTTTGGCTTCAACAATGGTTTTTGCATTGGCATTTCATGGGCTTGATACCGGTTTACAGGGAGCACCCCTTGGCATCGTTGATGCACACAATTATGAATACGAGACTTCAGCGCTGTACTTGGCAATTTTTGCAGTCTTGACAATATGGGGAAGCGGATCGTTCAGTATTTCTGCATTATTTAAATCATTTCTACCTGAAAAAATTCAACCATGGGCATGAAAATGTGTCACAAAAAACTCATGAATTTACTTAACATATTAAGGCGTGATGTTTAAAATCATCAAGGAAAAGCTTACCTTTTTAATGGACAAGCTTAGGCGTAAAGTTGCTTACGTACCAGCAGTTTCTGATACCGTTAAATCATTGCAGGATGTGGGTCTCGATTTAACGGAGGATCAGAATGGAGAGACCTAAACTTGATAAATTCCAATTCGAAATTGCAGTTGAAAATGCAGGTTTAACAGAACTTGAAATAGATATCCTCGAATACATACGTTATAATGGTATTTTTGACGAATTGTCCTTACGAAAGGCTTTATCGCTGCCTTCAAAGCCACCAGCATTATATCGACTAAATAAAATCTGCGAAAAGATTGCAATTCATTTGCCAGCAGTTTCGAATGAACTATTTAGATGGTCTAAACAGCAAAACCCGGACAATATCGCATGGAAAGGCAACCTTGTTTGCAGCATTGGATTTAATTGTGACGGAGATAGACTAGAGCCTGAATCAGGAACTGTTTTATACCATACGTTTATCATTCACAAAGAATTATTCAATGGTTTTGGCGATAATAATTGAAAGAAGCAACCTAATTCAATGAAATCAAGCATATATCGACGCCGATCATCAACGCAATGGCCAACAAGATCGTTGGATTAAATTTTTCAAATCGTTTCTTTTTTCTCTCACGGGCCGCAATAATTGGATTTTGAATATAATCAAATTTTACTTCTTCAGGCTTAAGTTCGACTTTTTTAGGCTTGGGTCTGCATCCAATTAATTCACCGTAGAGAGACTCTCTTCTAGGCAACTTTGGTTCAGTCAAGACGTCATCACTCAAATCATTTCTACTAAAGCAAAAATTTAAAAATCAAGTCAACGTGCTACACAAGTAAGTCCGTTAAAACTAGCGCCAAAGTTAAACAAATGATACTGCAGCGCACGCACATAAAAATATCGTGTCATGTCTAATCTCAAAGTGTTTCTTCTCTAATTGTCCTTTCAAAAACAAACTTCATTGCGAGAATTAAAAGATTCAAAGTAAACGTAATTAAATTGGCAATTAACACCGCATATGCTTTCGTCATATACCCATATATGATCCAGCAAAAGCAACCACTGCAGAAGGCAACCAAAAGAACATAGGAGACATCTTCGGCCTTTTTGGATTGCCATGTTTTGAGAACCTGTGGAATGAAGGCC
>QCTY01000018.1:0-21635 GCA_003208975.1 Synechococcus sp. AG-676-F02 | reverse complement strand
ATGAAGTAACGAATCTCACCTTTCTAAAGATCGTAGATCACGATAAAAATTGAACTAATTTGCCATAATTAATTTGTCGCCCTTGGACGGGGTTGAACGGGTCAACTACAAGTCATCTCTTGCTTGGTGAATGTGAGAGGTGACTTGACCTTTTTGTCTTTCGAGCCCAGTCTATTTTTTACGACCTGGCAACAAGGAGAGCAATGCTCCTTTCATATCGTTTGTTCTAGAAATAAAAATGAAGCTTCCAAAAAAAGCGATTGTAGCTATAGACAATACCAACACAGTTATATTGTCTAGGATTAAATTGCCGAGCGTCAGACTCGCAACGAGGGTCATGATTCCTGTACTGATTTAGACTGAAACTCACGATACAAAGCACCTGCTTCCTCCAAACAACCTGATTGGATCAGCCTTGAAATTCTTTCCTCCCACCAGGGATTAATACGGGCCTCGGCGACCAAGAAAAATGCACTTTTATCCAGGAAATTCTGAGAATCACATTTTTCTGGATCAGCAGGTTGCATTTATATCGAATAAGATCGTGAAACAATAACTCCACAACATGATCGGACTGTGACGATTGCATCAGCCTTCACGGCATAAAGCACACCAGCAATGGATTTCTAGAGAAGCTAGAGCATCGGAAGTGTCTGGATGAGCAACAACACTGACCATTCCCAACCCAGGCTTCAGCTGAATCGCATGCTGAAGTCGAGCCAACGGCTTCGGGTGACCGGGGCACTGGTGGAAATCAGATCAATCCCGGTGGCGGCATAGGCCTTCAGAGCCTCTGGCTGCACTCCAGAAGCCTCCAACACCACACCAGTGCTGCTCAGCTGCCGCAACCGAGGCACCAGGTCCCTGAGCTGATCAGGCCCGAATTCATCCAGCAACACCCCATCGGCACCGGCCTGCACCGCCTCGATCGCCTGAGCGGCAGTTTCAGCCTCCACGATCACCCGGGCCGGCCACGGCGCCCGCTGCCGGACGGCCTGAATGGCGGCCGTGATGCCGCCCGCCCAGGCGATGTGGTTCTCCTTGAGCATGGCCGCATCATCCAAACCCATGCGGTGATTCACGCCACCACCGCAGCGCACCGCATATTTCTCCAGCACCCGCAATCCCGGCGTGGTCTTGCGGGTATCCGCCAGCCTCACACTGCTGCCCTCAAGATCAGCCACCAGCAATGCCGTTGCCGTGGCAATTCCCGAGAGACGCATGGCGAGGTTCAACGCCGTGCGCTCCCCTGCCACCAGCGCCGGGGCCGGGCCCACCAGTTCCAGCAACCGGTCGCCACTGCTGATGGCGGTGCCGTCTTCGATCAGCAGCCGCACCTGCACCTCCGAATCGAGCCGCTGAAAAAGACGTCTCACCAGCGGCCCCCCACAAAAGCGACCGTCCTGCTTGGCGATCCAATGGGCCTGCCCCTGGCGGTCCTGCAGCGCCGCAGCGCTCAGATCGCCACGGCCGAGATCTTCCTCCAGCCATCGATCCAGGGCACGCGTTAGCGCCGGGGTCTGCCAGTCCACAACGGATTTGACGACTTCGCTGAGGCTATTTCCCAATGCAGAAACGCGAGAACACACGATCCAGAACCGCCTCGGTGAGCTCCTCTCCGGTGATCTCCCCCAGTGCACGGATCGCCTCGCGCAGATCAATGGTCCAGAAATCCCAGGGCAACTGCTGGGACGCCACCTCGCGGCTGCGGTCAAGCGCAGCCGCGGCAGCCGCAGCCAGGTCGCGCTGGCGTTGGTTCAGTGCCAGCAACACCCCAGCAGCCTCGCCCGCTCCACAGCGCTGCAGCAGAGCCTTTACAAAATCCTCCTCACCAATCCCCTCCAGCGCCGAGAAGCGGACATCCGCCGGTACTGGCACCGCCCCTGGGGGCAGATCCGATTTGTTCGCGACCAGCAGCCGTGGCACCACCTCGGGAATGCGCTCCAACAAGGCCTGGTCCTCGGCCGTCCAGCCAGCATGGCCATCGGCGATGAGCACCACCACATCAGCGGAGCTCAAAGCTTCCTCGCTGCGCGCGATCCCCAGCTGCTCCACCGCGTCTTCCGTGCTGCGAATGCCAGCCGTATCCAACAGGGTGATCGGAACACCCTCCAGCACAATTTCACTCTCCAACAAGTCCCGCGTGGTCCCCGGCAGGTCGGTCACAATCGCCCGCTCACGACGACTCAGGCGATTGAGCAGGGAACTTTTTCCCACATTGGGGCGCCCCACCAACGCCACACGCAACCCCGTGCGCACAGCATCACCGCGCTTCCCGTCCTGCACCAGCTGCAGCAGTTCATTGCGCACCAGCTGCAGCTCCGCCAGCAATGCATCGGCATCCAGCCGGGGCAGGTCGTCCTCGAAATCCACCCGAGCCTCCAGCTCGGTCAACTGATTGAGCAACCGCTCCCGCAGAGCCGTGATCCTCAGCTGTATCCCCCCATCCAGCCCAGCAAGGGCGAGATCGGCAGCCCTGTGGCTGCGGGCCGCCACAAGCTCACTCACCGCTTCGGCACGGGTGAGATCCAACCGGCCATTCAGCACGGCCCGCTGGCTGAATTCTCCCGGCAGAGCCCGCCGCACACCGGGCTCGTCCAGAACTCTCTCCAGAACACGCTGCACAGCGATCAGCCCGCCATGGCAGTGGAGCTCAACTACATCTTCACCGGTGAAGCTGCGTGGTGCGCGCATCAGCAGCAGCAACACCTCATCCAGACGCTGCTGACCTGCGGCATCGAAAACATGGCCATAAAGAATCCGGTGGGAAGACCATTCCTGAGTTCCAGGACAGTGCACAACAGCCCGACCGGTCGCTTCCGCCGCCGGACCGGAGAGACGGATCACAGCGATTCCCCCCTGGCCTGGGGCAACCGCCGTTGCCACAGCGGCAATGGTGTCTGAGGTGGTCAGCGGGGTGGTCAGTGGGGAGATGGCGATCGCAACCCCATTCCTAAGATCCTGTCCACTTTCAGCGACGGTCCTCTGTTCATGCGCCGGCTGCGGCAAAAGATCCGCACTCGTGTGCAGCGGGGCATCCATTGGTTGTGGCGCCAGAAGGGTTCACCGGGTGAACGGGCTCGGGGACTCGCCGCGGGGGTGTTCTGCGGCTGTTTCCCGTTCTTCGGGCTGCAGATGATGCTGAGCGTGGGGCTTGCCTCCCTGGTGCGAGGGAATCGTCTGCTGGCGGCGGCGGGCACGTTGGTGAGCAACCCACTCACGTACGTGCCGCTGTACTGGTTCAACTACAAACTGGGCTGCTGGGTCATGGGGCCAGCCCCAGCCACAACGGTGCTCGAGGGGGTGAACCGCAGCAACCTCTGGAATCAGGGCTGGGACTTCAGCCAGAGGATTCTGCTGGGATCCGCACTGGTGGGTGCGCTGATGGCACTGCTGCTGGGTCTGCTGGCCTTCCACCTGTATGGGCGCAATTCCAATCCCGTCAGCTTGTCCCGGTCCGGGCGATATCGATCACATCGGCCATCGAGCGGATCTGATCCATCGTGCGGCTGAGCTGCGCAGATCCCTGCAACTCCACCCGCAGATCAATCCGTGCTGGCCGCCCTGCTGACGTCGTCACCCGAGCATCACTGACGTTGATCGCCCCATCGGACAGTCGCATCAGGATGTCCTTGAGAATGCCGACGCGGTCAATCACCTCAATCCGCATCTGCACGGGGAACCGCTGACGGTCTGCGTCGCGATGATCATTCCAACGCACCGGCAGGCGCCGTTCACTGGGGATCGCCTCCACATTGGAGCAATCCTGGCGATGCACGGTGATCCCATGGTTGCCGAGGGCCACGGTGCCGACGATCGCTTCACCCGGAAGAGGGCTGCAACAGCCTCCAAGCCGGTAGTCCAGACCTTCAACACCCAAAATTGCGTCGTCGTGGTGAGGCCGCTGGGGTGCTGCATCACGCGATGGCACCAGAGCACGGGCCACCTCCTCATTGCTGGGGGGGGCGGCTGTCCTGCTCAGCCAGCAAACGGATCTCTTCCCGCAACCGGTTGAGCACCTGATGCAGGGTCACTGAACCAAAACCAAGGCATGCCAACAGGTCGTCGGTGTCGCCGACATTGCAACGCTGCGCGACCCGCGCCATGGCCGAGCCATGCAGCAATGCATCAAAACCGTCGCGACCGAGCTCCCGCTCGAGCAGATCCTTGCCGCGCTCGATTGTCTCGTCGCGATGGCTGCGTTTGTACCACTGACGAATGCGATTCCGCGCCGTTGGTGTGGCGACAAAATTCAACCAATCGAGGCTGGGATGGGCGGTGGTACTGGTGAGGATCTGGACGAAGTCGCCATTCTGCAGAGGGGTTGCCAACGGACAGAGCCGATCATTGATCCGAGCTCCATGGCAGTGGTTCCCCACCTCTGAGTGAATCCGATAGGCGAAATCCACCGGCGTTGCCCCATTGCGCAGGCCCACCACATCGCCGTTGGGGGTGAACACAAACACCTCCTCGTCGAAGAGGTCCTCCTTGATTGAGGAGAGGTAGTCGTTGTGGTCGTCGTCACCCCCCTCCTGCTGCCAGTCCACCAGCTGCCGCAACCAGTTGAACCGGTCGGCATCGCTGCTGCTGCTGGCGGGTGAGCCGCCTTCCTTGTAGGCCCAGTGAGCGGCGATACCGAACTCCGCCACCCGGTGCATCTCCACCGTGCGGATCTGCACTTCAATCGGCCGGTGACGACCGATCACCGCGGTATGCAACGACTGGTAGCCGTTGGGCTTGGGAAGACCGATGTAATCCTTGAAACGACCGGGGATCGGTCGGAAGGTGTCGTGCACCACCGCGAGGGCGCGGTAGCAGGTTTCAACACTCGGGGTGATGATTCGAAGCGCCGCCACGTCGTAGATCTCGTGGAACGCCTTCTGCTGGCGCTCCATCTTGCTCCAGATACCGTAGAGATGCTTCGGCCGGCCACTCACCTCACAACCGCTGAGACCAGCCCGCTCCAGCCGTTCATTCAGCAATCCAACCGTCACTGCAAGCCGCTGCTCCCGCTCGCTGCGCTTGGTGGCCACCTCCTCCTGAATTTCGCGGAAGGCCTCGGGTTCCAGCAGCTTGAACGCCAGGTCTTCCAATTCCCACTTGAACCGGCCGATCCCGAGGCGGTTGGCGAGAGGGGCATAGATCTCCCGGGTTTCCCGCGCGATGCGCTGCCTCTTCTCCTCCTTAAGCGCCCCAAGGGTGCGCATGTTGTGCAGCCGATCCGCCAGCTTCACCAGCACCACTCGGATGTCACTGGCCATGGCCAGAAACATCCGGCGCAGGTTCTCCGCCTGGGCCTCGGTGCGGTTGTTGAAGTGAATGCCGCCGAGTTTGGTGACACCCTCGACAAGCTCACGCACCTCAGCGCCGAAATGGGCCTCGATCTCCACGAGGCTCACATCGGTGTCTTCCACCACATCATGGAGAAAGCCTGCGGCGATCACCGGTGCGCTGGCACCGATATCGCGGAGCAGGTCTGCCACCGCCACCGGGTGGATGATATAGGGATCACCACTAGCGCGGAACTGGCCTTCGTGGAGCTGAAAGCCAAAGTCGAAAGCGGCGACCAGCAACGCCTCCGGATCTGTCGGGCAGCTCTGACCGATACCGGGGGGCACATTGACGATGCATTCCCGCAGCCAATCCGGCAGAGCAATGCCGTAATCATCGGGATGCCTGACGGGGTGGCGTCGCAGTTCAGGAAGGCCGCGCGGTCGCTGTACCGAACCTCTGGTGGTTCGGGGGGTCTCCGGTGGCGCAGCTGCGTTATGCATCCGACCCTATGGGTCAAACCATGGTATGCAGAGCTCGCCCCCCCGTCCTGCCCATGGACCGGACTGTTCTCGAGCTCGAACAGCTGCGCCTGCAATATCCCGGCAGCAACAACTGGACCCTCGATGGCCTGGACCTCCGGCTCGAAGCGGGAGAAACCCTGGCCCTGGTTGGGTCCTCGGGCTGCGGAAAAAGCACGGTGGCCCGCGCAGTATTGCAGCTGCTACCCCCCGACACGCTCTGCGAGGGAGGGCTGCGACTGACCGGCGAAGACCCACGACAGTTAAAACGCGCCGAACTGCGGCAGCTGCGCGGACGGGCGGTGGGATTGGTGTTTCAGGATCCGATGACCCGGCTGAATCCGCTGCTCAACGCCGGCGGCCACCTGCTGGACACCCTGCGGGCCCACCGTCCGGACCGACCGGCGGCATGGCACCGCCAGCGCAGTGAGGAGCTGCTTGAGCGGGTGGGTATCGGCGGCAAGCGCTTTCGCGCCTTTCCCCACGAACTGAGTGGCGGCATGCGCCAGCGGCTGGCCATTGCCCTGGCCATCGCCCTGGACCCGCCTCTGCTGATTGCCGATGAACCCACCACCAGCCTCGATGTGGCGGTGGCCAACCAGGTGATGGCTGAGCTCAGTGGGCTCTGCCGCGACCTGGGCAGCGCCCTGCTGCTGATCAGCCACGACCTGGCGATGGCTGCCCGCTGGTGTGATCGCATGGCGATGCTCGATGGGGGACGCAAGGTTGAGGACGGACCCAGCAGGCAGCTGTTGACGGCGCCCCGCTCCGATGTGGGGCAACGGCTGCTGGCCTCCGCCCGGGAGCGGGAAGGGGGCCACACGCCGGAGCATCCCCCCAGCGAACCAGCTTTGCGCGTGGAGGAGATGCGCTGCTGGCATGCCATCGGTGGCCTGCCCTGGTCGCCGCTCTGGCTGAAGGCCGTCGACGGCGTCAGCTTCGAACTCAGTGCCGGAGAAAGCCTTGGGGTGGTTGGAGCCTCCGGCTGCGGCAAGAGCACTCTCTGCAGGGCCCTGATGGGGCTCAGCCCGATCCGCGGCGGCAGGGTGGATCTGCTGGGGCACGATCTGCTGCAGCTGAAGGGCGAGTCGCTGCGCAAAGTCCGGCGAGCCCTGCAGATGGTGTTCCAGGACCCTCTGGCCTGTCTCAACCCGGCCCTGACCGTGGGGGATGCCATCGCTGATCCACTGCTGATCCACGGCATCTGCAGTCCTTCAGCGGCACGGGAACGCAGCAGGGAGCTGCTTAAACGGGTTGGCCTGAACCCCCCCGAAGACTTCCAGGACCGTCTGCCGCGGCAGTTGTCGGGCGGTCAGCAACAACGGGTGTCGATCGCCAGGGCTCTGGCCCTCGAACCCCAGGTGCTGATCTGCGATGAGAGCGTGAGCATGCTCGATGCCGAAGTGCAGGCCGACGTGCTCGGCCTGCTGCGAACCCTGCAAGACGAGCTGGGGCTGGCACTGATTTTTGTGACCCATGACCTGACCGTGGCCAGTGGCTTCTGCCACCGCGTGATCGTGCTGGATCACGGTCGGATCGTGGAAGAGGGGCCCGGTGATCGCATTTTCGCCGCACCAAAGGCCAAAATCAGCCGCACCTTGGTGGACGCCTGCCCCCGCTTGCCAACCCTCTAGGAGCTCTGGATCTCAGCAGCGCGGCACGTCCACCACAATCAGATGGCGTCTCACCGGAAAGGGCACCATCTGTTTGCGGAACAATCGCATCAGAGACGACATCCAGAGTCGACGACAGCGCAGACGAATAGCCACTGGCAGACCGCTTGAACACGCTTATAGAAAACAATCGATTTGATTTGTCAACCAGTTCAATCACCTCACCTCTGAAATCTGCTGCCCTTCATTAAGAACCGAACACTCATGGATATGTCATTCACGAATTTCCTCTCTGAGCTTGGGCGACTGATCCATGATCGATCGATCATCAGCTGCGTTTACCCGAAGCTTGTCGCACTGGAGGCGGTGAATGAACTCACCAAGCTCAACAGCTCCCATCCGGGTCTGATCAGCACCTCAAAGGAAGCAGTTGTGAATCATCTCAATGAGAGCCCTTATCCAGCGGTTGTCTTTGTCACAGAACATCTTTTTGACGGTTCAGGGCTGGAACTGATTCAGACCTTGACAGAGTCAAATCTCGACCATCGTTTCATTCTGATTCTCACCGATAACCACACACTGAATCCAGCCATTTTCCAAAAATCTTATTTATCAGGCGTGGTGTTCGACCACAACATTGGAGGGCCTACATGCGTTCTGGCGGCAGCACTTCGTGCCGTTAATCAAAATCAGCAATTCATTGACCCTGAACTCAATCGGGTCCATCCCAAAAAAACCAATCCACCCAATGTTCTCAGCGAGAGGGAACGAGAGGTGCTGCAACTTGCCGCCGATGGAATGAGCAACAAAGAGATGGCAGCAGAGCTTTATATCGCTCCAACAACAGCTCGTGATCACATGCAATCGATCATGCGCAAGTTGCAAGTGAACAGCCGCACCGCGGCAGCCGTTGCCGGACTGAAGCTCGGACTCCTGGATCAATAAATCATCAACAAGACGACCACTTGCCCTGATTCTTCCACGTCTCAACCGAACCAATCCAGCAACGAATCAGTTCTGTGGGGTGATTCGCTTGTTACTTTCCTGAGCCACTGCGCCGCCGCAAAACCCCCAGCAGCTTCTCCATCACTGGAGGCACGGGTGCTTCAAACACCATCCGTTCACGGTTGATCGGATGATCCAATCCCAGTTGAAAGGCATGCAGCGCCTGCCCCGGCAAATCAATCGGCAATTTGCGGCAGCGGCTGTAAGTGGGATCACCCACCACCGGATGGTTCATATGCGAACAGTGCACCCGGATCTGGTGGGTACGGCCGGTGTCGAGCTTGAAACGCAACAGCGAATAATCGCCCAATCGCTCCTGCAGGCTCCAATGGGTGCAGGCATAGCGACCGTTCTCATCACTCACCACCGCATATTTTTTGCGATCAGCCGGATGCCGCCCGATCGCCCCCACGATCGTTCCGGAATCACCTCCAGGCACCCCATGAACAACCGCCAGATATTCACGGGAAGCGATCCGTTTCTGGATCTGCTCTTGCAAGCGCACCAGAGCCTCCTGGCTTTTGGCAATCACGATGCAGCCGGTGGTGTCCTTATCCAGCCGGTGCACGATGCCCGGCCGCAACTTGCCGCTGATCCCAGGCAGGTCCGGGCAATGGTGCAATAAGCCATTCACCAGCGTGCCGGCCTTGTTGCCTGGGGCAGGATGCACCGTGAGCCCGGCCGGCTTGTTGATCACGATCAAGTGGTCGTCTTCAAACAGAACATCCAGATCCATCGGCTCCGGCTTCAGATAAGGCAGCGGTTCCGGCGGAGGCATCCACAGCTGCACTTCATCCCCCTGCCGCAACGGGGTCTTGGCCTTGCCCGTCTTGCCGTTCACCCGCACATAGCCGGCATCGATGAACTTTTGAATGCGGGCACGGCTCTGTTCGCTGCGCTGGCTCACCAACCAGCGATCCAGCCGCATCGGCAATGGTTTGGGGTAGCTGAGGGTGACCAGCTCACCTTCCCCTTCGCCAAAGCGATCGGTGAAGGTCTCCTCCGGCAGGGGGGGCCGATTCCAGGCGGGGCTCATCCCGGCAACTCCAGGGCAATGCTGCCAAGGGCTGACTTGCGGAAATCATCGAGCAAACGCTGGGCCATGCGAGCGGTATCGCTGGAGGTGTGCCGTGCTGCCGCAGCCTCCAGCCAGAAGGCTGGATCGGTCGTTTCGCCCTCTAAAGCGACGCCGTAGCGGCTCTCCAGCTGAGCGATGAACACCCCCGAGGCCTCCTGCGGCACCAACTGGATCAGCCGATGCAGAAAGGCCTGAGCCACCAGCTCCCCGTCATAGGCGGCCTGGCCGATGTCATCGCAGAGGGCCAGGTGCAGGGCCGCCTGCTGATCATCCAGCCGCGGCGGCAGCACCCCCGGTGCATCCAGCAGGTCGAGGTCCTGGCCCAGCCGCACCCAGCGCAGCGTGCGGGTCACCCCAGCCCGGCGGGCACTGGCCACCACCTTCTGTCTCACCAAACGGTTGATCAGCGCCGACTTGCCCACATTGGGAAATCCCAGGGTGAGCGCGCGCACCGGCCTGGGGCGCATGCCGCGGTTGCGGCGCCGTTCATTCAGCTGATCCCCGGCCCGAATCGCAGCCTGCTGCACCTGCTTCACACCGGTTCCGGCCTTGGCGTCGCACCACACGGTGCGTTGCCCCTGGCCCTTGAACCAGGCCTCCCAGTCGGTCCGTGCCGCCGCCGTCACCATGTCGCGCCGGTTGATCACCAACAGATGCTGCTTGCCTTTGATCCAGCGGTTGAGGTGGGGATGCCCCGTGGCCAACGGAATGCGGGCATCGCGCACCTCAATCACCAGATCCACCTTGTCGAGATGGCGCCGCAGCTGCTGCTCCGCCTTGGCGATGTGGCCGGGATACCACTGAATCGGTGGTGAACTCACGACGGCACCACCAGCACAGGACAGGAGGCCAGCTCGATCACTGACGCCGCCGTGCTCGTGCTGTCGATCTCCAGGTTCACTCCGGGGCCGCCCATCACGATCACATCCACATTCAACTCGGCCGCCACCTCAGCAATCACAGCCGCCGGGCTGTCGCCGGAGAACTGCGCCGGACGCTCGATCACGGTGCAGTTCAGACCTGCTGCGTCCAAACGGCGCTGAACCGGCTCAAACTCCAGAACTTCCCTGGCCTGATCGGAGTTTATCCGCAAGAGCACAACACTGCCATCCGAGCCGCAGACCAGGTTTTTCAGCTGCGCGAGGGTTGCCGAATCCGGGGCATGGGAAGCCAGCGGCAACAGGATGGTTGAGAACATCACGGGAACCAGCTAACAGGCTCAACCGTTATGGCCACCCTGCAACGACAAAACACGGGTTAATGTCATGCGCGTTTTTCTACCGCACGAGACAACCCTATGGCGAAGCGTTCCCTGGCCAGCCTCAACGCCGGCGACCTGAGCGGCAAACGCGTTCTCGTGCGGGTTGATTTCAACGTGCCCCTGAACGATGCCGGTGCCATCACCGACGACACCCGCATCCGTGCCGCCCTGCCCACGATCAACGACCTGATCGGCAAGGGCGCCAAGGTGATCCTGTCCGCCCACTTTGGCCGCCCCAAAGGCCAGGTGAACGACGGCATGCGCCTCACACCGGTGGCCGCCCGCCTAAGCGAACTGCTGGGCAAGACCGTGGCCAAGACCGACAGCTGCATCGGCCCTGACGCCGAAGCCAAGGTGGGCGCCATGGCCAACGGCGACGTGGTGCTGCTCGAGAACGTGCGCTTCTTTGCAGAAGAAGAAAAGAACGACGCCGGTTTCGCCGAAAAACTGGCTGGTCTGGCCGATATGTATGTGAACGACGCCTTCGGCGCCGCCCACCGCGCCCATGCCTCCACCGAAGGCGTGACCAAGTTCCTCAAACCCTCCGTCGCAGGCTTCCTGATGGAGAAGGAGCTTCAGTACCTGCAGGGTGCTGTGGATGAGCCCAAGCGTCCCCTGGCGGCCATTGTTGGCGGCTCGAAGGTGAGCTCCAAAATCGGCGTGCTCGAAGCCCTGATCGACAAGTGCGACAAGGTGCTGATCGGCGGCGGCATGATCTTCACCTTTTACAAGGCCCGCGGCCTCTCGGTGGGCAAGAGCCTGGTGGAGGAGGACAAGCTGGAACTGGCGAAGGAACTAGAAGCCAAAGCAAAAGCCAAAGGCGTGCAGCTGCTGCTGCCCACCGATGTGTTGCTGGCTGACAACTTCGCTCCCGACGCCAACAGCCAGACCGCTGACATCAACGCGATCCCCGATGGCTGGATGGGTCTGGATATCGGCCCCGACTCGATCAAGGTGTTCCAGGACGCACTGGCCGACTGCAAAACCGTGATCTGGAACGGCCCCATGGGCGTGTTCGAGTTCGACAAGTTCGCCGCTGGCACCAACGCCATCGCCACCACGCTGGCTGAACTGAGCGGCAAGGGATGCTGCACGATCATCGGCGGCGGCGACTCCGTTGCAGCGGTTGAGAAGGCGGGTCTGGCCGACAAGATGTCGCACATTTCCACCGGTGGCGGCGCCAGCCTCGAACTGCTGGAAGGCAAGGTGCTGCCCGGCGTGGCTGCCCTCGACGCCGCCTGAAGCATCTAACAGCCAACCAAGCCCGATGGTCCTATCAGGACGCATCGGGCTTTTTGATGGCCGGCGAGGATCGGATCAAGACGGACCGACCCCATGGCCACCTGTGATCTGAAGCTGGGAGTGGTGGGCCTCGGAGCCCTTGGCCGACCGATGGCGGTGAACCTGATCAACGCCGGCTTCCGTACGCAGCTGCACAACCGCAGCCGGGAGGCGGAAGCGGGCCAGGATCTGGCAGATGCACACCGCTGCGCCAGCCCCGCCGAGGCCGCAAACGGTGTGGATGTGCTGCTGCTGTGCGTCAGCGATGACGACGCAGTGGAGGCGGTACTGTTTGGGGCCGGCGGAGCCAGCGAAGGGCTGCGCACGGGTTGCGTGGTGCTGGATTGCTCAACGATCTCACCGGCCAAGGCCATCGATTGCGCCACACGGCTGGCCCTTATCGGGGTGAGCTACCTCGACGCACCGGTGACCGGCGGCACTGAAGGTGCCAAGGCCGGCAGCCTCACGGTGCTGGTGGGGGGAGAGGCCAGCGCCTTGAACCTGGTGCGGCCGGTGCTCGAGGTGATCGGCGGCACGGTGCATCACTTCGGCGCGGTTGGGCGCGGCCAGCAGGTGAAAGCGGTGAATCAGGTGCTGGTTGCGGGCAGCTATGCCGCCGTTGCCGAAGCCATGGCCCTGGGGCAACGTCTGCAGTTACCGATGCAGCAGGTGGTGGAGGCCCTCAAGGGGGGAGCGGCAGGGTCCTGGGCCCTGATTCATCGGGCCGAAGGGATGCTGGCGGGGACCTATCCCCTGGGGTTCAAGCTGGCGCTGCACCACAAGGACCTCGGCATTGCGCTGAGCAGCGCGGCAAGCGTGCAGCTGGAACTGCCGATCAGCAGTCTGGTGCAGCAGCAGGAGGCCGAACTGATGGGCCGGGGCCACGGCGATGAGGATGTGTCAGTCCTTCATCGGCTATTTGAAACGATAACGTGAAGATATTGGTGCAATTAAGACTCAATATCGTGCCAATTCCGCCGCATCCGATGCCACCTTCACCCGCTGGGTGGCGGTGACCAAACCATCGGGATGCACCAGCATCACGGCCCAGGTCTGAACCCCTGGCGTCTGCGGTGCCTGCACACGCTTGTACAACCCTCCCCCTCCCAGGGGCTCCAACTGAATGTTGGGCTGCACGGACCCGTCAGCCGCCTGCTCATCGAGCTGGGTCAGACCACCAGCGAGCATGGCTGACCCAAGCGGTTCATCCACGATCACATCGATGTCGTAACGGCTGCCGGTGAGCACCGCCCTGGGCAGCCGCACACTGATCGGCAGTCGAGCCGTACCGCTGCGCAGCAACGAACGGTCATCGAGCAGTTCCTCTTCCCGCATCACACCGGCATCAACGCTGACCGCCAGGGTCTGGCTGGCCTGCAGGCGATACAGCAACCCATCGGAACGCCCCACACCTTTCACCGAAACCCTCAGGACCGACCGGCCATCGGCGAACGGTTCCAGCAGATCCACATTCCAGCTGGCATCGGGGAAGCCCGCAGCGAATCGCTCGTAACGGCGCTGAAGACGATCCTGCAACCCAGGATCCACCAAGCCGCGAAGCGCTGCAGCGTCCCCTTGATTGAGCGCCGCCTCAAGCCGATCACCGTACGCCGCCTCCGGCGTCGCCACCGCTGCGGCTGTTGCCGGCAGCACCAGGTTGCACAACAGCGACACCAGGGCTGCCTTCCGCGACCACCGCAACCGCACCAGACCGCCCCCAAGAATCCATTTAAGTTAGACGCCACGAACGGGAACGTCCGCCGCCATGACCCGGCTTTTGATCGCCGCCAGTGGCACGGGCGGCCATCTCTTCCCCGCCCTGGCCGTTGCTGAATGCCTGGACGACAGCTGGCAGGTGCGCTGGCTAGGGGTGCCGGACCGGCTGGAGACCGAGCTCGTACCGGAACGCTTCAAGCTGAACACCGTGAAGGCCGGCGGGCTGCAGGGTCGCGGCCTCAGCAAGCTGGTTCAGCTGCTACGCCTTGTCGCCGCCGGCTGGCGGGTGAAGCGACTGCTGCAACGGGAGCGGGTTGAGCTGGTCTTCACCACGGGCGGATACATCGCCGCACCGGCAATCCTGGCGGCCCGCCTGAGCGGTATCCCAGCCGTGCTGCATGAAGCCAACGCCATCCCCGGCCGGGTAACGAGGCTTCTAGCCCGCTTCTGCAGTGCCGTTGCCGTGGGGCTGCCAGTGGCTTCGGAGCGGATTCCCGGTTGCACACCCCAGCTCACCGGCATGCCGGTTCGCTCCGCCTTCCTCGAAGCCCAGCCCCTGCCGGCATGGGTGCCGAATGGAGAAGGGCCACTACTGGTGGTGATCGGCGGCAGCCAGGGGGCCGTGGGGCTGAACCGAATGGTGAGGGCCGTATTGCCGGAACTTCTGGAACAGGGCTGCCGGGTGGTGCATCTCACCGGCCGCAATGATCCGGAGGTGGGCCAGCTGAAGCATCCTCTGCTGTTGGAACGCCCTTTCAGTGACGACGTCCCCGGGTTGCTGCAGCACGCCGATCTGGCCATCAGCCGAGCCGGGGCCGGCAGCCTCAGCGAACTGGCGGTTTGCGGGACGCCAACGATTCTGGTGCCCTTCCCCCAGGCGGCGGACGGGCACCAGGAAGCCAACGCCGCCTGCGCCGCTGCACTGGGGGGTGCCGTGATCGTGCATCAGCACAATCCTGAGGAGCAGATGCTGAGCAACACCATTAATCGCCTGCTGGGGCATCGCCTGGGGCAGGCCCAGGCCGACCCATCTCTGCTTCCCGCCATGCGACGGGGGATGGCACAGCTGGCGGTGCGCGATGCAGACCAACGGTTGAGGGAACTGCTGCAACAACAGCTGCCCTGAAGTTCAGCCCAAAGGGTTGCGTTTCAGCTCCTGGCGCAATGCCCTCACGATGCGGAGATTGTTGCGGCGCGACTGCAGCCCGATCCGCAGCCAGTTCTCCCCCAGCCCAGTGAAAGAAAGACAATCACGCAACAGGATTCGATGCCGCTGCTCCACCGCTTCCCGCAGGGGCACCAACGAGTGCTCGGCACGGATCAACAGGAAGTTGGCTGCCGAAGGCATGGGCGTGATCCCCGGCAAAGCCGCAAGTTGTTGTTGCATCCAGACTCCCTGCGTTGCCGTCCAACGCTGCACGCGATCACACCAACGGCGGTATCGCCGGGGTGATGCCAACAAGCGTTCGCCAACCGCAAGGGCAACGCCGTTCACAGGCCAGGGATCGCGCCACTCCGCCCAGCGCTGCAACCGTTCCGGTTGTGCCACGGCATAGCCAAGGCGTAATCCGGCAATGCCATAGAGCTTGGTGAGGCTGCGGATCACCACCAGGTTGGGGTGCTTTGCCACCAGGGAAATCAACGACTGCTGCTCGCCATTCGCCACCAGCGGGAGAAAAGCTTCATCGCAGATCACCAGCGCAAACTGCTCAAGCAGCGGCTCCAACGAGGAACGACTCCAGAGCTGGCCGGTGGGGTTGTGGGGATTGCAGATCCAGGCGACATCCCCATCGCCAGGATCGGGATAAGTGTGGGGAAACGACCCAAGCCAGAACAGCGGCAAGGGGGTCTCTGCGATTCGACCCTCCCAACAGCGCAGGGCACGGCTGTAGTCCGCAAATCCTGGGGCTGGCAATCGGCTGAGACCAGCAGCCGCCGCGTCGCGAGCCGCCCAGGTGAACAGTTCTGCCGCACCGTTGCCAGGAAGAACAAAAGAAGGATCAAGGCCATGCACCGTTGCCATCGCCTGCAGCAAGCCGGAATACCGCCGATCCGGGTAATCCCGAATTGAGTGCCTTACAGAAGGAAGCCATCGAGGCGTCCAAGGCACCAAGGAAGCACTGGCATCAAGAAGCTGAGTTGGCTTGCAGCAAAGCCGCTCGGCAGCCAACTGCAACTCGCCCCCGTGTCGTGAAGGCATGCAAGTTCTGCAAGAAAACCAAAATAAGGCCTTAGGCGCTTGACAACTTCACCACGCCGGTTAAGTATTTTAAGATACGATAATCATGCAATGAGTCTCCTCACAGCCTACCTCTCGAGACCCAACACACAGAAAGCACTGAGCCTCAAGCCTGGCGAGAAGGGTTTCTCGTTGATTGAGCTTGTTGTCGTCGTAGCAGTGCTGGCCATTTTGGCGGCCATTGCGGTACCAAATTTCGTTGGAATGAACGAGAAGGCTGCCAATGCCGCGGCACAAGCCAATTTAAAAGGAGCCTATAAAGAGTGCGCCTTCCAGGTCGCTCAGGGAACAGCTGCAGGTACCGCCGAATATGAAGAACCAACAGATGACGGGTACTTCGCTTACACAACAACTAGCGCCGGAAAATGTGACGCAACATTGAAGGCAACATTAACTTCATCGCATTCTGCATATGATTCCTCAGATGTGCAATGGATTGCCATTGAAGTAAAAAATGGAACTAAAACCAAAAACGGCACCATCGCTGGAATAACTTGGTAATTAACAAGACATTGAACATCCACGACTAAATCAATAAAATAAATACATGCAAATGCCATCTTCAAGAAATTTCGCTGCAAAGGGCAGGGGATTCACGATCTTGGAGATGGTCGCAGTTGTTTCAATAATGTCGATTCTTGGGGCGATGGCAGTCCCAATGGTTGGCAATATGATTAAACAATCAAGGATTGACTCCGCTAAATCCAAGCTTAATTCGGCTGCAGTCAAATGCCTTCAAGACATAAGAAGCGGCACCAATCCGTCAGACCCGATAGATTCTAATATAATTTCTGACAAACTACTGGAGTCCGATGAGTACCAAATCATAGATGGGTTAAACACCTGCTCTGTATTCAAAATAAAGCCAATCGATAAAGAAGATAGAGTTCTATTCGAGATGGGCTTCAGCATTGATAACAATGGTCGGCTGACTAAATTTGCGACTCCAGTCTCCTCAGATGAGCGATCATGCAAAAGCTGGGCTGGAGAAAACTGCAAGCCAGATAAAGAGCTTATGGAGCTCATTGCACATAACACAGCTGTTCAAGAGGCAAAAATAGCATGCAATGATCCCTTCTACGCCTGGCTTAATGGCCCACCTCCCGGTGATGGCAAAAAGATTAAGTGGGACGACAAGAATGACAGCTCCTGTATCAAATACCCCGATGGAAATCCTCCAGAGAGGGAAGGATGCAGAATCAATGGCTGTACATTGGAAACTTGGGCTTTCGAGGGAACAATTGTTAACGGTGAAGACGGCTATAAACAAGCTTTAGAAAGCAAGTATGGCAAAATCTGCACCGAAAAGCTTGATGAAAAACTGCAGGATAAATACACCGGCGGGCCGGTCAGCTTTCTCGAATGTGGCTCCAGCAAAGTGATGTGGTTCCATAAAGGAATTGATGTCGGCTCAGAAGAAGAGATGAACAAACTCAAATGCATCGATGCAAAAAGTGTGTATCTTGAAGGTACTGATAAAGACAAAATTAAATCGATTGTTATACCAAGTTGCGGCGACCAGACGAATTTTTTCTGCCTTGGCGAAGAAATGGCATCGGAAGATCAATTCATCAAGTGTGAAAATGACAACATCGAAGTCAAATGTGAAAATGACATTTCCACACGTTTAGAAAGCGGTCCTGATGGTGAATTCACCCCCAATGCAGGCAAACCCGGGGTTTGCAGCATTACGCAATGGATTTGCAGTGGTCCTGAAGGTGGGCTTTACGAATCAAGGGAACAATACAATCGAGATTCAGCTTGCGCCAATAAAGACCCTGAATGCGGCAGCCCCCCCGATGATCGCTGTACTAAGAAAGCTTTTAGAAAAAGCCCCGCAGGCAAGAAAAAGTGTAAAGCATGGGCAAAGTGCATGGGCTACTGAAAAATAATATGGTGAAAACAAATCCAAATATTCGATCACTTGTAGACCAATTCTTTGCATTGCAATGGTGTCGGGATAATCTTGTCTCTCCCTTGGGTATTCAGTACAATCCTCTCACAGGCACTGATCAGCTAACAATAGCGATCGCCAATGTTGGCTATTTGGCCACAATTGGAGATTTCATTAAAACCCGAGCCTCCTCTGCTGGGTTGACTTGTCAATTCATTGAACAATCACCCGGTCAAATCCTTGAACTTCTCGATAAAGCGAGTGAAGAACGCATTATCAACGAGAGTGAAGGCGTTGAGATGTATAACTTCACGGATGATGCTGTGCTCGAAGCTCTAAAAGAAGCCGATAACGACACCTCCGACACAGAATTCAATTTTGATGATGCAAACGAAGAAGAGCAGTTACTTTTGGATCAAGGTGATGACCTTTCAGCTGAAATGCTTGGAAGCAAGATCCAACAAGCAGCAGCAAAGCTGATGATCAGCGCAGCTCAAACGAGTGTCAGTGACATTCATTTAGAGGCTCATACAGATAACTACAAGATTCGCGTACGCCGCGATGGGGTTATGCAGAATTATGTCAGCATGCCTCGTTCTGCAGGGCTAAAGCTAACTGCTTGCCTGAAGAACATGGCCATGATGGACATCGCCGAACGTCGCGCTTCTCAGGATGGAAAAATATTGCGGTACTTTGAGGGTCAAAAACTGGAATTCCGCTGTGCAACTGCGCCAGCAAAATACGGAGAAAAAATGGTAATGCGGCTGCTGAACAGCAGTTCAGACATGCTCAACCTTGATCAGCTAATTAATATTGAACAAGTACGTGAACAGTTCAGAGGAATTATTAATCAGTCCAACGGTATCATCATTGTTTCGGGGCCGACGGGGTCAGGAAAATCGACCACATTGGCCTCTGCTCTGCGCGAGAAAGACAATGGTCAGCAGAATATTGTTACTGCCGAAGACCCGATTGAATACGACTTAGGCGGTGATATCCAGCAGTTCCCAGTGATCCGTGCCAAAGGCCAAACCTTTGCACAGCTTCTCCGAACCTTTCTACGCCAAGACCCTGATGTGATTCTGATTGGTGAAACCCGAGATCCTGAAACTGCGGAATCATCCATGGATGCTGCGGAGACTGGTCACCTTGTCTTCACCACGCTGCATGCCAACAGTGCCAGCAGTTCGCTGACGCGGTTGCTGGACATGAATGTTGCCAGCTACAAACTCAGCTCGACGCTCCGAGGAGTACTTGCCCAGCGGTTGTTACGAAAGGTTTGCCCTATTTGCAGCATTGAACATGGCATTACTGCAGAAGAAAATGAACTCACCGGTCTTCGAATCGGAACCATGGTGCGTGAAGCCGTTGAGCTGAATGCCGAAGAACGTCAGCAACAACAATTGGAAGGTAAGTTATGCTCTAATTGCAGTGGCATCGGCTACAAGGGACGTGTGGGAACTTATGAATTGCTCCCTGTCAATTCAAGCGTCGCTGATGCCATTCAGGCCAAAAAATCCACAGAAGAAATAGAACAGATTGCCGTTGAAAATGGCATGATGACGTTGAGGGCTTATGCCGTTGCTCTGATCTCAGATCAGCTCACCACCATTTCCGAGCTACGCAAGATCTCTAACATGGACACTTAAGCCATGGTGCATCCATGAGTATCGCTCGGCAACTGGTCAGTTTTGCCATTCAAGCTGGCTCATCGGATATTCATCTCGAGGAGGGTTCTCAGATAGCCATTCGAGTGAATTCTGATATCCGCATTTTGGACAATGTACTGTCTGCTCAGGACATGGACCAGCTGATGAAAGAACTGCTCGAACCCGAGAAACAACAGTACTTTCAACAACACGGTGATTTGGATACCTCCATTGGCCTGGAGGGCATCTCCCGGATTCGCATCAATGCCTACATGGCCAACGAACGGCGCTGCCTAACCCTGCGAATTCTCCCCGATGAATTGCCGAACTGGCAGAAGCTTGGCCTTCCCCAACCCTTCATCGATCTCAGCCTGAAGCACCGTGGCTTGGTGCTATGCACCGGACCGACTGGTTCAGGCAAGAGCACAACATTGGCAGCATTCATTCACTGCATTCTTGAACAACAACGCCGCCACATCCTCACCATTGAAGACCCAATTGAATTCGAATTTCAACACACCGAGCATTCAATTATTCACCAACGAGAGGTAAAACGCGATACCCAGAGTTTTGCTACGGCCCTGAGAGCTGCTCTACGCGAAGATCCTGATGTGATTTACATCGGTGAAATGCGAGACCTGGAAACCATTCAACTGGCCATTACTGCCGCAGAAACCGGCCACCTGGTGCTTGGCACCTTACATACTGCTTCAGCTGCGAAAACCGTAGAGCGAATTGTCGATGTGTTTCCTGGTGATCAGCAGGAACAGGCACGTCTGCAGGTCTCGACCTCGCTACTCGGGATCATGTCGCAAAATCTTTGCAAAAACACTGCGGGCAAACGCAGCCTCGCCTATGAATTACTAATTAATACTCCCGCAATCAGCAACTTGATCCGCGAACGAAAAGTCAGCCAGATCTATTCCCAACTACAAACGGGCAATAAAGATGGTATGAATACTTTGGAGCAATGCCTGCAGAAACTGATGGAAGATGGCACCATCACCAGCAAAGAAGCCCTCAGCAAGGCATCCAATCCCAAGGCCATTGCGGTTCAATCTCAGGAGACCCAACGTGGCTGAATACGGCGCAACACCCACTCGCCAATCTGAAAACACTGCCGTAGCGATGAGCCTCGGTAGTACACGCCAAAGTACCCGAACAAAACAACCAAGTCCTGCAAAACTCACCATCCCTCAGAAGGATCTGGTGGTTTTTTTCAGGCAGCTGGCAGTGATTTTGCAGAGCGGTATTCCCTTGGCTCAAGGTCTCACACTGATTGCTGAAAATGTTACAAATCCGAAATTAGCGTATTGCATCAAGCGTATCGCTGCCCGCCTGGGTTCCGGAGATGAACTTTCCACCGTGCTGAAGCAATACCCGAAGGTGTTCAAACCCATCAGCATTGGATTAATCGAGGCCGGAGAAACCGGAGGCATCCTCGATCAGGTTCTGGATCGAGTCGCAACATTGATGGAAGAACAAGCCAAACTACGCAGCCAGATCACCGGTGCACTCGTCTATCCAGTGTTGGTGTTGGTGCTAGCCCTAAGCGTAAGCCTTGGATTGCTCATTTTCATCGTGCCGCGCTTTGACGCCATGTTCAAAGGCATGGGCAGTGAGCTGCCGGCACTCACCGCATTCATGATGTATCTCTCACAGCTTGTAACCTCATTCACATTTTTAATTGGTGCACCAATCCTGATCATTGTGCTGTTGACGCTGTTTCGCAGTTTCTATGCAACCAAGCAGGGCCGTTTAACGATTGATGGCCTTATTTTCCGCATTCCGCTATTCGGCGACCTAATTCAACGCACCGAAATGGCAGGATTAAGTGACACCTTAGCCACGCTAGTTAATTCGGGAATTTCCGTCGTAGATGGTCTAGATCGTTGCATCGCAGCCAGTGCAAATGAGCGAGTGCGCACGAGCATTCGGCGGGCTATCCTTGGCGTACAACAAGGGCAGGAACTCAATATCTCCTTGAGCCAAAGTTCAGTTTTTCCCAAGCTGGTGATTTCGATGATCCGCATCGGAGAAGAAACAGGTCAGCTCAGTTTCATGCTTGAGAAACTGGCGTTGTTTTATAAGCGCGAGGTTGAATCAA
>QCTY01000017.1:0-22525 GCA_003208975.1 Synechococcus sp. AG-676-F02 | reverse complement strand
GTTCTCGGCGTCCGGAGCCGGGTCGAATCGGATGTTGTGCTTCAGGACACGCTGGTCATGGGTGCCGACTTCTTTGAGTCATCCGATGAACGCGCCCTGTTGCGCGAACGAGGAGGAATTCCTGTGGGCGTTGGTGCTGGCACCACGGTGAAGCGCGCCATCCTCGACAAAAACACCCGCATCGGTTCCAACGTCACCATCGTCAACAAGGACAACGTTGAAGAGGGTGACCGCTCGGATCAGGGCTTTTATATCCGTAACGGAATCGTTGTTGTTCAGAAGAACGCCACGATTCAGGACGGCACCATCATCTGATTCTCCCTGTGGTGCTTCATTCCTGACAGAACATTGGGATTGGCAGCGAAACAGCGTTGTCCTGCTCACACTGACGACAATTGTCAGTGGTGGCCTGGGCCATGTCCAACAAATCTCACTTCGGTCTGATCGGCCTCGGTGTGATGGGCGAAAATCTCGTCCTTAACGCTGAGCGCAACGGTTTCTCGAGCGTCGTCTACAACCGCACCTACGCCAAAACAGAGGACTTCCTCAGCGGCCGTGGTCAGGGCAAGCAAATCCAGGGCGCTACCGATCTGCAGGATTTCGTCGGAAAGCTCGAGCGTCCGCGGCGCATTCTGATGATGGTGAAGGCAGGACCTGCCGTGGATGCCGTTGTGGAGCAGATCTCACCTTTCCTTGAGGAGGGCGACCTCCTCATTGACGGTGGCAACTCTGACTATCACGACACCGAACGGCGAGTGAAGCAGCTGGAAAGCCGTAGTTTCGGCTTCATCGGGATGGGCGTTTCAGGTGGCGCAAAAGGCGCACTTGAAGGTCCCAGCATGATGCCCGGTGGCACGAAAGCGTCCTATGACGCCATTGAAAGCCTGGTGAACAAAATGGCCGCCCAGGTGGATGACGGCCCATGCGTCACCTACATCGGCCCCGGGGGTTCCGGCCACCTGGTCAAGACCGTTCACAACGGGATCGAATACGGCATTGAACAGATCCTGGCTGAGGGATATGACCTGATGAAACGGGTCAAGGGGATGACCGGCGAACAGATGGCCGATGTGTTCGCCCATTGGAACGCCAGTGAAGAACTCTCCTCCTACTTGGTGGAGATCACCGAGGTCTGTCTCCGCACCAAGGACCCTCTGGATGGAGCCGATCTGGTTGAAAAGATTGTTGATCAGGCCGGTCAGAAGGGAACGGGTCTCTGGACCGTGGTCACGGCTCTGAAGATGGGAGCTTCCGTGCCCACCATCTACGCCTCACTCAACGGGCGTGTAATGAGCTCGCTGAAGCCCCAGCGTGTCAAGGCTGAATCGGTGTTCAAACCGCTGCCGATCAAGGATTTCGATCTGGGCAGCATCGACGATGGAATGGCTCCTCTGATGGATGCCACAGTTCTCAGCTGCATCGCGAGCTACGCCCAGGGCATGGAACTGCTGCGCATCGCCTCGCAGGACCTCGATTACGAGCTTCACATGCCTTCGATCGCTCAGATCTGGAAGGGCGGCTGCATCATCCGGGCTCAACTGCTTCAACGCATTCAGGACGCCTACAACCGTGACCCCCAGCTCTCCAACCTGATGCTGGATCCATGGTTCGTCGATCAGGTCAACCGTCGACTGCCTGGGCTGGCCCAGGTTGTGGCCGGTGCTGCCCAGTCAGGGATTCCCGTTCCCTGCTTCAGCAGCACCCTCGATTACATCAACAGCTATCGCACCGGACGCCTGCCTCAGAACCTGGTGCAAGCGATGCGCGACTGCTTCGGCTCCCACACCTACCAACGGCTGGACAAGGAGGGTGCCTTCCACACCGAGTGGCTCGGTTGAGCTGAACGCTGATGACCGATTACCGCATCGAGCGGGCCAGCGATGCAGATGCACTGGCCCGCATGGCAGCTGACTGGATTGCAGCGCAGATCAGTCTTGTGCTCGATCAACGAGATCGGTGCTGCATTGCTCTTTCCGGAGGCAGCACCCCAGCTCGTGCCTACAGCCTGCTGGGTCAGGAACGACTGCCATGGGACCGTGTTGATGTGGTTCTGGGAGATGAGCGCTGGGTGGCGTCGGACGATCCCTCCAGCAACGCCCTCATGCTTCGTCAAACCCTGATGAAGCAGGGTCCGGGCTCCTCTGCCGTCTTTCATCCAGTTCCCACGATCGATCTGGCAAATGCTGAGGCCAGTGCTGCAGCACTGGCTGAGCTGTCGAATCGACTCTGTTCCGGCGAACCGCCGGTGTTTGACGTGATGCTGTTGGGACTTGGGGATGATGGCCACACCGCTTCGCTGTTCCCAGGAACCGAGGCCACAACCATCACGGATCAATGGGCGACCGTGGGCCGTGGAAAGGGATTGGACCGGATCACCCTCACGGCTCCCGTCCTCAGCGCCGCTCGTGAGGTCATCTTCCTGGTGCGCGGTTCGGGGAAGCGTCAAGCGCTACAGCGTCTGGTTGATCCGCAGGAATCCCCAGAGCGAACCCCCGCCAAGCTGGTTTCCCCTGCTAAGCCAGTCTTGATCCTTGCTGATCAAGATGCAGCCTCCGGTCTCTGATCTGCCCGCAGGGCAGGTGCTTTTTGAAGGTGCGGCTTTCGCCGAGTGGTCCAGCCTCAACGACACGATCATGGGCGGGCGTTCCAAAGCTGGCTGTCGAGTTGTCTCCGACGGTTTGCTGTTGGAAGGCGAATTGATCGAGCAAGGTGGTGGCTTTGTCAGCTGTCGTTCTCCGCGGTTGCAGCCGCCGCTGGATCTGTCGCCTTATTCAGCCATCCAACTTGATGTGGAGGCGGAGGGTCGGACCCTCAAAATCGCCCTGGGTTGCCGGGATGGCGCACTGGGTCTGACGGAGCTGATTCCAGGAGGCTTGCGCTGGGTGGTGGATGTGACCACCCTCAGCGAAGGGGTGACGCGGCTGACTGTTCCGTTCAGTGATCTTCGCCCCACCATCCGTGCCAAACCGGTGGGGCTGCCGTTGCGTTTCGACCGTTCAGCCATCAGCCGCATCCAGTTGCTCCATTCCAAATTCGGCGACGATGGCTCGCTCAATCCAGGTTTCCGCGCTGGACCGATCCGAATGTTGGTCCGTACCATCCGCGCCTTGCCTTAACGCGATGGACCTACTGGTGCTGATCGCCAAGACCGCTGACGTCTGCCGGAAGCCCTGGCGGCACGCTGTGGTGTTGGTGGATCCCTCAGCAGCTGTCGAACTGGACGATTTGAACGTACGAATTGAATGTCGCGACGGAGAAGGGAAGCGACAAACCGAACTTGACCTCGCACTGGAGGTGTATCGCAGCGGAGCCGAAATCAACCTGATGCTCAGCTGGTGGGATCACCCCAACCGCCCCCTGCTCTGGCATGGGAGGCACGCGGTGTGGATGAGTGGTGAAACAGGTGAACGGTGCAGCGCTCCTGCTGATGCTGCGCCGATCGAGGCTCTGGGTCGACGTCTCCGCTCCCTGCTTCAGCCCGACTGATCAATCCGGCTGGTCGGTGACGGCGCCACGGCTTGAACTCGAAACGAGTCGGGAATATTTGCCGAGGATTCCTGTTCGATAGCGCGGAGTGGGACGTGTCCAGATGGAACGACGACGCTCGAGTTCAGCGTCATCGACATTCAGCTGCAGCAAGAGTTGATCCGCATCCACGGTGATGCTGTCGCCCTCATGAACCAGACCGATGGTTCCACCGACAGCAGCTTCCGGCGCAACATGACCCACAACAAGACCGTAGGAACCACCGCTGAAACGACCATCGGTAATCAGGGCCACTTTTTCTCCCAGACCCTGGCCAACAATCGCTGATGTCGGTGAAAGCATTTCGCGCATGCCAGGACCTCCAACGGGTCCCTCGTAGCGAACAACCACCACATCCCCAGCCTTGATCTGGCGGTCGAGAATGGCGGCCAGGCAGGTTTCCTCGCTTTCAAACACCCGTGCGGGTCCTGTCAAAACAGGTGTTTTCACTCCACTGATCTTGGCGACACTCCCCTCTTGAGCAAGGTTTCCCTTGAGGATCGCCAGGTGTCCTTTTTGATAAAGCGGTCTGGAAATCGGCCGGATCACGTCCTGATTGGCGGGAGGCTCAGAAGGAACTTTGGCCAGAAGTTCCCGAAGCGTTTTTCCTTCGATGGTGCGGCAATCGCCGTGCAGCAGTCCGGCATCCAGCAGCTGTTTCATCACCTGCGGAATTCCACCAGCTCGATGAAGATCCACCGTCACGTAGCGGCCGCTTGGCTTGAGATCGCAGAACACCGGCACCCGCTGTCGAATGGCCTCAAAGTCATCGATGCTCAATGTGACACCTGCTGTGCGAGCTATAGCAAGCAGGTGAAGAACGGAGTTGGTCGATCCCCCCACAGCCATGATCACGCTGATCGCGTTCTCGAAGGCTTCCCGGGTCAGCAGATCCAGAGGACGAATATTGGCTTTCACCGCCTTCAACAGCACCTCGGCTGAACGAGCTGCGCTGTCGGCTTTTTCCTGGTCCTCAGCAGCCATGGTGGAACTGCAAGGCAAGCTGAGCCCCATCGTTTCGATGGCGGCGCTCATGGTGTTGGCCGTGAACATGCCACCACAACTTCCAGCGCCAGGACAGGCGTTTTTTTCAACAGCGATCAGCTGCTCTTCATCAATGTTGCCGTTGGTCAGCTGACCGACGGCTTCAAAGGCGCTCACCACTGTGAGATCGCAGCCGCCCAGTTTGCCCGGCTTGATCGTGCCTCCATATACGAAGATCGCTGGGATGTTCATTCGGGCCATGGCGAGCATCGCCCCCGGCATGTTCTTGTCGCAGCCCCCAACGGCCAGCACGCCATCCATGCTCTGGCCGTTGCAGGCGGTTTCGATCGCGTCAGCGATCACTTCACGGCTGACGAGGGAATACTTCATCCCCTCGGTTCCCATCGAGATGCCGTCGCTGACGGTGATAGTTCCGAACATCTGGGGCATGCCTCCAGCGTTACGGGCAGCAGCTTCAGCCCGTTTGGAGAGATCGTTCAGCCCGACGTTGCAGGGTGTGATTGTGCTGTAACCGTTGGCAATACCCAGAATCGGCTTGCCGAAATCATCGTCGTCAAAGCCGACGGCCCGCAGCATGGCGCGGTTCGGTGAGCGCTGAATTCCTTTGGTGACGGCGTCGGAACGAAGCATGGAGCCTGGGAATTGGCCTGGGCAATCTCGCCAACCTACCGACCGCTCAGTCGTCGGATCCGAGCCGTTCCAGCTGGGCCCGCACCCGGGCAATCTCGGCGTTCAATTTCTCAACACGCTCTTCCAGAAGACCGCCACCACTGGGTTCCAAAACCTCTGAACCGTCCTGCATTCGAGGGGCATGAAGCATGGCCTGGTGGTGGTTGACTCGCCGGCGTCGATCCGCCTCGTTAAGCAGCCACCAAGCGAGTCCCGCGGCACCAAACAAGGCCCCGGTGACAAGAGTGGCGAAGGTTCCTGAACTGCTGGGGTGGTGTTGGCTCATCGTTGGAAACGTCTTGATGAAAATCTAGTCATAGCCTCAGCTTCTGATCTGCAGACGTCGCACAGGGTCACCGATACCTGGGTCGATCTGGCCCTCGCCATCGACCCCTTCATCAATACAGGCCGTGTGAAGGGTGAGATCAGAGATCTCTTCCCCAAGCCGCTTTAAGCCGGGGCTGGAGCAGAGAGCTGTGATCAGACGCAGGCGACGACCGTCGACACCGAGCTCCTGCAACTGGCGCAGGTGCGTGAGAATGGCCTCGCTATCACCGATTTGATCCACAAACAGGATCACACCGGCATTGGCTTCGATCGACGAAGGAACTCCGTTGAGACAGAGCGACGCTTCCGGCAGAACACTGCGGGCTCCCTGCCAGAGTTCAAGACCGACAGGGAGTGTGGGAATGGCCAGGAGTGGAACTCCCGCCTCCACCACTGTTCCCTCTGTCTCAGAGAGAAGTGTGGGAACACGTTCCTTTCGATGGGGCAGCCAATCGCGAAGGGCCTCGTAGGTGAGCCAGCGCCCCAGCTCCTGCATCGCTGTGGCATACAGCGCTGGTGGTGTGTCGCGATGGCGCAACATCGTCAACCAGTGACCGATCAGGGGATGGGGTGGCACCACCACTCGCAGACTCATTGCCATATCGCCTCGTTCCGCCGGCAGCTGCCATAACGTGATCGTTCAAGTTACCGGCTCAGATGCAGCTTGTTCTTCGCCCGGTGTCCCTATTCACGGCGGTTCTCGTTGGTTTCTGCGCCTTGGTATGGCCTGGAACCGCTGAGGCGATCACCGCTCCTGAACTCCGGGGGCAGCGAGCCGTTCAGGAAATTACGGCTGATATGCACGGCCTCGATCTAAAGGAGAAGGAGTTTCTCAAGGCAGATCTTCGCGACGTGAATCTCAGCGATACCGATCTGCGAGGAGCAGTGATCAACACCTCACAACTTCAGGGAGCCGATCTTCGCGGTGCAGACCTCTCCGATGTGGTCGGCTTCGCCAGCCGTTTCGATGGGGCTGACCTGCGCAATGCGAATTTCACAAACGCGATGCTGATGCAAAGCCGTTTTGCTGACGCTGAGATTGAAGGCACCGACTTCACCAACGCAGTGATGGACCTTCCCCAACAGAAAGCCCTCTGCGCAAGGGCCGATGGGGTCAATGCCGTTACAGGTATCTCAACCAGAGACAGCCTCGGCTGTCGTTCCTGAATTCAATGACCAAACGCATTCCGGTCACCGTCGTCACCGGTTTTCTCGGAGCTGGCAAGACCACGGTTTTGCGGCACCTGCTCACCCACAGTGGCCAACGCCTTGCGGTGATGGTCAACGAGTTTGGAAGTGTTGGTCTCGATGGAGATCTGATCCGCAGTTGCGGTTTCTGTCCGGAGGATGAGGTTGATGGCCGACTGGTGGAGCTGAATAACGGCTGTCTTTGTTGCACTGTTCAGGACGACTTTCTGCCCACGATGCAGACATTGCTGAAACGGGCTGAAGATCTGGACGGCATCATTGTCGAGACCAGTGGACTGGCGCTGCCTCGGCCGTTGCTACAAGCCTTGGACTGGCCGGAGATCAGAAATCGCGTGCATGTGAATGGGGTTGTCACCCTGGTGGATGGTGAGGCCCTCGCGGCTGGCAGCCCAGTGGCTGACATAAAGGCTCTCGAGCGCCAGCGCGAGGAGGATCCAAGCCTTGATCACATCACCGCCATCGACGATCTGTTTCACGATCAGCTTCAAGCAGCGGATCTGGTGTTGATCAGCCGGGCTGATCAACTAAAAGCGGATCAACTATCTGCACTTCAGAGTGAGCTGGAGCAACAGGTCAGGAAGGGAACCGCCTTTCTCCCTGTGGCACAGGGAAAGGTCGACACCTCCGTTGTGCTGGGTCTGGACCATCACCACGTTCACACTGATGTCAAGGGGGAGGAGCATGGCCATCAGCATCACGGCCAGCACCATCACCAGGATGACGTGCACGATCATCACGATCACAGCCACGTCGACGTTGTGGGCCGTGGTGTGCAGATCGAGGCTGAGCTGGATCGAACCAGTCTGGAATCACTGCTGCCTCCACTGGTGAGCGAGCATCAGGTTCTGCGGCTCAAAGGGCGTCTCTGGATCCCGGGAAAAACATTGCCGTTGCAGATCCAAATGGTGGGTCCAAGGTTGAACAGCTGGTTTGAAGCGGCTCCAGAACGGGCATGGAAACCTGCTGGCGGAGCTGGAGCCGATCTTGTTGTGCTGGCATTACAGAAGGGAGCAGCAGATGCGATCGAATCTGCTGTACAGAATCTGGCGCAAAACAAATCGACTTCGTACTAGTGGAAATCTGAGGCGACGGATTGGATCATGCACTGAGAAAAATCCCAGACAAACCCCATCAACTTTTAAACAACAGGAAGAGCGATCAACCTCATAATAAAAAGCCTTGTCACCACATGCATTTCAAGCAATGACTTCGCAATCAAGAGAGTAACTGTAAAATACGAAATCAGATGTGAATCCAATGCTCAGCAAGTTTCCCGCGCTCCGAAGAATCGGAATTTATACCATACTAAGCTACATCGCATTGGTCATTGTCAACAACAGTGGCTACAAGCTTGAAAACATGTGGCTCATTTACGCCCCAATGTTTGTTGCTGTCTATGTCTTCTCAAGATGGGTTGACAGCAAGCTTCCTGCTGATTCAACAAAAGATCAAAAGAAGCAAAACGACGAAAATTGACCAGGAAGGCAGCAAGAAGAGCACAAAAATAAATCTCATGCCAATCTTGTCTTGCTCTTAGCGATATTATTACCCCATCTACATTTTCTAGAGAGAAGCGAAACAAGCCAGAAAAATCACCATCAAACAAAGGCTCTGCGCAACAAGACAGGAATACTTCAAGAACAGCAAAATCTCCCTTGGCTGCCATAGAATTAATGCTGCCATAATTATTTCTTCCTTGAAACGGCTCCTAATCGTCCATAACCTCAAAACAGGGCAGGACATTATTCATGAATTCTGCGATATGGACTTTGCCTTTGAGCTGGTAGAAGGCAGCCCCGAGCCTGATATCAATGGAGACCTTGACGTGGAATCCAGGCTATTTTATCGACTTGACTGACCTTAACGGCATGCAAACGACACCATCACACTTAAAACAAACACCTTGTCATTCAGCCCTGGCCACCAGTCATTTAATCGACCCTGAAGTTGCTGAATAATTTTTGCAAGACGCACAAAGAGATTCACAAGAATCATGCATGCCCTGAAGCAATCAAGAACGCAATAAATATCACACCAGACAAATATCTTACCCCTAAGACAATGACTTTTAAAAGGATTATCTACGCAAGTTGCAAACGATCAGGCCTACGATTAAAAGTCCACGACTCCAGATGCTTATACTTCAAGTTAATTACAGATTCAGCAATCAGAATGAAAGGTCTTGTCCCAATTTGCCTGTTAAGCATTGCCTTGATCTCCTGCGGTCAAACTGACAACAGAACTGATTGTGCTCGCCTCCTGACGATCCGGAAAAACTCAAACTCTGACCAGAAAATCACAGCGAGTGAATTACGAATGGAGCTTTCAAAACGCATAAAACTGTCACCAAAACAAGTTGATCTTTTTTGCATTCATTATCTAGGCAAGACACCTGTAGTACGCCGACTACCCCCAAAGAAAACATCTAAATCCCTGCAAACATAATTTCCCTGAATCGGGAAATAATTGATCAACTAAGAACTGAAGCCTGCGAATAGATACTGCATGGAAACCGTAAAATTGAATCACAAAATTCAAGAAAGTGATGGAATCAGTTCCTAACAGAAATCAGAGACCACTTTAAGCCTAAAAATGGTGGTTCTACCGAAAAACTTTAGAGATTGGCTCTTCCTTGAATCGATAATCATTCATAAGGCCACCTAAAATCATATGCACAAAACGATCATCAGCTCCAGTCTCTTTTTGAAAATCTTGCAACAACTTAGAAACTGAATCAACTAGTTCAGGAATTTCATTCTTCAACTGGGCTTTGCTTGGATGATAAACCAAAACTGTTCCTCGATCTATTCAACCTATTCCATGAGGGACGTTGATGTGGCTTCGTCTTGGTGTCAGCACACTGTCCTGTAGAAAATTGGCATAGGGCTTTGAATCCAAATATTGATTCCGAAAACCCTGCATCTATTCGGGGTCGCGGATTCATTCTTACTAAAAAGGTCGTCAATCCAGATATCCGACCAAGGAATCAAGCTTGTTGTTTGAATGAGCTAGGACCAAATGGGTTGCTTTGAAGATTGATGCTTGATGGTGTGGTGACCGGGTCTCCAGCCATGAAGTCCCTCTGGACATCAACGGGCTGTTGACGTGGTCAAGGCAACACCAGCCACCGCCAGCAAAGCGGCCGCAATCCCGCGGGGTTGAATCGGATCTCCTTCAAAGCGGCCGATCAGTAAAGCCATCACGGGAGCTGTCCCCATCAGCGTCACACCCGGTCCAACAGCCATTTGTTGAAACACAAACTGCTGCAACACAATCCCGAGATTGGTTCCGAGCACCGTTGCGAAGATCATTCGAACACCGAGGGGGCTGATCCAGTTCTGAATGGATTCATTGTTCAATCGCAACCAGGGAAGGAGTCCAACCCAGCCCCCGCACAGTCGCACCGAAGCTGTTTGCAAAGGAGTCAGTGCATTGCTGATCAGAACCTCTCGGGCCAGAAAGGCACCTCCAAGACCGCTGACGACCGCCAACAGCGCCAGAACCAAACCAGCACCATCTCGCCCCATGGCATCTGATGGGCCGGCGACCAGAACGACAGCGCTAGTGACCATGGCCGCACCGATCCAGGCTTGCGGTGCAAGAACCTCACCCATCAGCACCACGCTGCCAAGACTGGCCAGCACTGGACCGATGGCTTCCACCGTGAGAGTTCGGCGCGTGCCCAGCCTGCGCAGTGCTGCCAGATAAAAGCTGTCGCCCGCTGCAATCCCTACAACTCCGCTAAGCAGAAGCAACCCGACTGCTGAACCATTGCTCCCCCAGGGGAAGGTCAGCAAGACCGGTAAAAAAATGAGGCTGGCCATGCCGTTTTTCGCGGCATTCAGGGCCAGGGCTGATCCCTGGTTCGAGAGGGAGCGCCAAAGTCCACTGGCCAGAGTCCATGCCAATGCAGCTCCAAGGGCCGCGAAATGCCCCGTCATCGATGAATCAGCAGACTTGGCACAGCATGTCGCGATGATGGCCAATCCAATCCTGAGGTTCGTCGAGACGTTCTCCGGCCACTGGACGATGAACCTTGAGACGAAGGTTCATCGGATTGAGCTTTACGAGAAGCGCATTGCTTCTTCAAAGCCTTCCCTGGGCTTTTTTGTGCTGCTCGTCTGTTCGGCAATCATCGCCACCTTGGGGTTGATCTCCAACAGCACTGCTGTGGTGATCGGCGCCATGATTGTCGCTCCCTTGATGGACCCGATCCTCAGCCTTGCCTTTGGTCTGGCGGTGAGCGACGGCAAGTTAATTCGCCGTTCGGCCGTGACGGTGACGTTTGGCGTGGCGGCGGTGGTCGGAACGGCTTCCCTGCTGAGCCTGATGCTTGGAATCAGCAACGTGCAATCCGAAATCATCGGCCGGACGTCGCCCAATCTGATTGATCTGGGTATTGCCGTGGCTGCGGCGGTAGCTGGGTCATTTTCGATAACCCGTGAGCGCCTTTCCAACTCCATTGCGGGTGTGGCAATCGCGGTAGCTCTGGTGCCACCGCTGTGTGTGAGTGGGATCGGGCTGACGCTGGGCTCGGATATGACCGCTGTGTTTGGTCGCGGCACCGTGGCCGGTTTGACCAATCAGATCGCAGAGGGTTCCTTTCTTCTGTTCCTCGCCAACCTGACCGGCATCGCCGTGGCCAGTTTGTTGGTCTTTTTGATTCAGCGTTATGGCTCCGTGAGCCGTTGCTGGCGCAATCTGGTCGTGTGGATGGGTTTGCTTGGGCTGCTTTGCATCCCTCTGGGATCATCACTTCACGACTTCAGCGTTCGGCAATACCTGGAAGCTGAATTCGGAAAAATCAAGGCCGGACAGATCAAGCGTCTCAAGGTCGCTGAGAAGAACCCGCGATTGTGGAGTCGCGTTCGCTTGCTTTACAGCAATGTTCGGGTGAATGACAACGTTGCCAGTGTTGATTTAGTGCTCAATGCACCGGAAGATCTTCTCGATCAGGCAGCAATTACATCCATGCAGCAAAACCTTCTGAAGCGTTCGCGTCAGTTAGGGGTTGACGACATCGACTTCAACATCAGCATTGTTCCGAATCGGGTCTACCGGTTCGAGATGAATCCGGATCTCAAGAGTTCAGCACTGATTCAATCCGCTCTTGGCTGAAGGTCCAAAGTCTCTCAGCCTTCAGAGAGTCGCTGGCTTCAGCGGATGGCTCCGTCTGTTCAAACCGGTGCAGCCCAGGCTTCACCAGCGTGTTGCTCCAGTAGCGGAAGCCACTATCCCCATGCTCCAAAACCAGTTGAACCAGACGCTCTCCTGCATTGTCGACCGATTCGGTGATGCGCAGAACATCCCTGGCTACGAAACCAAAGAGTGCTTGACCGAGCGGATTAGCCCGACGGCTTTCCCTGAAGAAACCGCCTGATGAGCGGGGAATCACAAGCCCAGGACTCCAGCTGGTGACAGGGAGCTCCGGATGCAGGTTGGCTGTATGGAGGCCCATCAGCATGTTGCAGAGCTTGCTGTCTTTGTAAGCCTTGTCTGCATCAAAGCGGCTGTTGCCATCCAGCATCGGCGCAGACGTGGTGCTGTCCAACCCGCTGAGGTCACCCAGGCTGGCGGGGCGACCGACCCGGCCGCCGCCGCTGGCGGGGTTATGAACCTCCGAGGCCGTGATCACCAGGCGTGGACTGGTGGATTGCAGCAACATCGGCAACAGCCGCATCAGCAGAAGCTGATGCGCGAGATGATTCACGGCCACCGTGAGCTCGAATCCCTGGGGGCTCCAGCGAGGCTGCTTGCAACCGGCGTATTGCAGACCGGCATTGAGCACTAAGCCATCAAGAGGTTCCGCACGACTTTGAACACTGCTGCAGAGCTGATCAACCGAAGCCAGATCCGCAAGATCCGCCAGCAACACCGTCGTTTGGGGCGCGACCCAATCCAGGGCCTCCCGGGCGCGTTCCTGGCTTCGGCAGATCAGTGTGAGTCTGTGGCCGGCCCGCTCCAACCGTTGAGCCGCGACACGGCCGATGCCGCTGCTGGCGCCAGTGATCAGCAGATGTTGGCCGTTAGTCATGGGAATGGATTTGGTAGGTGAATAGATCTCCATCCCGTTCGCTCACCACGTAAAGCCTTTGACGTGCAGGGTCGATCGCCACTCCTTCAGACTTGCGCACTTTGGAGGATGGTTTATCCCCTTTGCGGATCAGATCCAGCCTCTGAATCACGCGATTGTTAGTCCAGTCGTAGTGGAACAGGCACTGGCCTTTGTCACTGGTGATCCAGAACGTGTCGCGGCTGCTGTCGTAGCTGAGGCCGGAGAAATCGAGCTTGTCGATCGAAAGGCGGGGGTGGCTGAACCCGTTGGACTCCGTCAGCAATCGGGCGTTGAGGATCCGCCCCTGCGGAAGATCGATCTCGATTAACAAACCTGGACGACCTTCCTTGACGAACACGATGTGGCCGCTTCGGGTGTTGACGGTGATTCCCTCCAGCCCCTTGTTGTCTGGTCGTTTCGGGAAGTGCTCCGCGATGCTGGCGAAGTTCTCCATCCCCACCAGCGGCTGTCGATTGATCTCGGCGCGAGCAGCGATGTCAAAGCTGATCACACTGTTGGTGTCCTCCTGGACGGCATACAGCTGCTGGCCATCACCACTGATGGCGATCCCTTCGAGGTCTTCAACACCGATGAAGAAGGACTCTTCGACCGTCACGTGGCCCTCCAGATCGAGCTGGAAAATGGCTTTGGTGTCATCGCTGACGGTGTAAAGAGCCGTGCCGTCGTGGTTGAGGGTCAGCCCGGACGGTTCATTCAGTCCAAGAGCACGATCCACGATGCGGTGCTTGTTGATCAGGCTGAGACTCAGCTTGGCCTCAGGCATTGGCACTGCATCGAAGAGATGCCGTTGAGAATGCTGGAAATTGGTCGGAGGGGCAATGCGACGTCTTGCGGTGTATTGCGGATCCCGCCGTGGTCACGATCCAGCCTTTGCCAAAGCAGCTGCAGCTTTGGGAGCAACGATGGCCCTGCGTGGTGTTGGCCTGGTTTACGGCGCAGCCCAAACCGGATTGATGGGAGTGGTTGCTGACTCGGTTCTGGAACTGGGTGGTGAGGTGATCGGCGTGATCCCTAAAGCGCTGATGGCGAATGAGATCGTGCATCCCCGCCTCAGCAAACTCGAGGTGGTTGACTCGATGCATCTGCGCAAAGCGCGGATGCTCGAACTGGCAGACGCGATGGTGGCGTTGCCCGGTGGATTCGGAACCCTGGAGGAATTGTTTGAAGCTCTGGCCTGGCTCCAGCTGGGACTGCATCAAAAGCCCTGTGGCCTGCTGAATGTGGCGGGCTTCTTTGATCCTCTGCTGCGGTATCTCGACGCGTCAGTGGAGCAGGGTTTCCTGAATCCTCAACATCGCCAGCTGCTTCGACACCACACGGATGCCGGTTTGTTGTTGCAGGACCTTCAGGAGCACGATCGATGCAGCGAACCATCCTGATCACTGGAGCCAGCCGCGGCATTGGCCGCTGCATTGCCGAGCGTTTATTGCGGGAAGGGCACCGTCTCAGCCTGGGATTGCGGCAGCCGGACCAACTCGTCGGCACTGTTCTCGATCATCCAGACGTGCTTCGGGTGCCATACGACGCGAGTGATCCTTCGGCAGCGGATGCCTTTGTGGAGAAGACAGAGGAGATGTGGGGCGGTTTCGACAGCCTGATTCACTGTGCAGGCTGCCTGCACCGGACTCCTCTGTTGTTCGACGACGCCGCTGAACCGGAGCTGGAGGAACTCTGGCGAATCAATCTGATGGGACCCTGGCGGCTGACACGGGCTGCGTGGCGATTGTTGAAACGGAGTGGCCAAGGGCGAATCCAGGTGCTCGTCTCGATGAGTGGCAAACGGGTCAAGGGCCGAATGACCGGCTACCCGGTGAGCAAATTCGGCCTGATGGCCCTCTGCCAGGCCATGCGCAATGAAGGCTGGGACGACGGAATCCGTGTCACAGCGATCTGCCCCAGCTGGGTAGCGACGGACATGGCACTGGGAGTCAGCACGCTGCCGGCTGAGGACATGACCCAACCCGCAGACTTGGCAGAGCTGTCCTGCAGCCTGCTTCGAGTTGCCAACACAGCTGTGCCGTTCGAGTTAGCGGTGAATTGCGCTCTGGAAGTCTGAGGTTTAGCTGCGCCGCAGCCAATAGGGTGCGCCGCTGAACCAATCCCCAAGGTCGTCCTGATCTAGATCAAAACGGCTGTCTGGGTCTCGATCGTTTAAGTCCAGTTGATCGAGGAGAGCATCAACACCCTGCCCCGTCGTCAGCTGGTGGTGCTGCTGGCGTCTGCGTGCTCGGCGAAGCCAGGCTGCCACCGTTGGATCACGATCGGCCTGGCGTTGAAGATTGATCCGCTCCTCAAGAGTCACGTTCTGCCCCGTTGCCAGTCTCCTGAGAATTCCCTGAAGATGAAGCCGGGTTTCCGGGGTGAACATCGAGCATCTTCTTCGCTGCCCATGACTACCAACAGGCAAGGGTTGGTTGCCATTCCCTTGGGATTGTCTCCGGTTTGATGTGCTTTCTGGTTGTGATGTGACCTCAACTGCAAGTTTCGCTAACACTGAAATATTCGGTGACTCGAGCTGACTGATGTGTCTATTCGTCGCTCTTGGCCTGTTAGCACCACGCTTGATCCTGCTGTTGATGTGGTTGTTCAACAGCACATTTGTCATGCAGCCCTTCGCGGGCTTAGCAGTTCCAAATCCGATCCTTCCGGTGCTGGGACTGGTGATGCTGCCCACAACCACCCTTGGTTACTGCTGGGCAACATCCGCTTTTGGCGGAGTGTCGTCGTTCAGCGGGCTTCTCGTGGTTGCAATCGGACTGATCATCGATCTGGGCTTGATTGGCAATGGCCGTGGCGCTGCACGACGCTGAACGTTCATCGTTGAAACGCCCAACACAACAGCGCCACCCCTGGATGCGATGACATCACCCTGCCCGATCTGTGCATTGCATCAAGATCAGGTGTCGCGTGAACGCTATGAGATCCAGCGCAGTGGTCTGTGGGTGTTGCGCCATCACCCGACTCCAGCACCTTTGCCGGGTTGGATGCTGCTGGACACGCTGAGGCATTGCGCCGGGCCAGTGGATTTCACGACAGATGAAGCCATCGGTTGGGGAATCGCCGTCCAGCAAGCCAGTCAATTGGTTCAACAACTCACCCAATGCGATCGGGTTTACGCCATCGCCTTTGGTGAAGGTGCTCAACACCTACATCTGCACCTGATTCCACGTTTTATCGCAGAGGATTCAACCAAGGCCTGGGCTGTGGCGGATCACTATCGGGCCGTGGAATTGAATGATCAACCCCCTGCAGACCCGTCCCAAGTGGAGGCATTGATTCTCAAAGCACGTCAAAACAAGATTGTTTTGGGTTGATTCATCAACTGTCTTCAATCAGGTGGTCCTGTATTCGCCTCTGTTTCTTGCAACAAGGATCTCCAGAAAGATCACCCACGGGCCAACCCAGCTGACGAAGGCTGCTGATCACACGTTTATCAGCGTCAAAATACTGGTGTCCATAACTGCTCTTCAATCCAATTTCTTTCAACGTGAGCAACAGAAGCCGTTGCTCACGTCGTGTACCACGTCGATAGGCGACAACGCGAAAACCACGCTTTGCGTAGCAGCCCAGGCCTTGTTGCAAATTGTCGCTGTAGCCAATTGCCAGGGTGCTGTCGATGTCGCGCAAAACGGTGAACACCATCCCTTCGGGATGAGCCTCAAGGGTTTGAACCCTTTCGCTTAAAGCAATCACTGCCTCCATCGTGGGAGCTTGAAGAGCTTTCTCGATCTGAACAAAATCCATGATCAGAACCCACCCGCGGCCAGCCGCTCTTCACAGGCTCGCTCATAAGAGCGAACTGCGGCAGCAGGGATTGAGCCATTGCTTTTCAACTGCCGAACCGACAATTCCAAACACTGAAGAACAACGCTGGTCAACTCCCTGCCTTCGCATAGAGCCCAACCTCGCAAGAGCACATGCAGGCTGGGAGGCACTGACACGGTGAGCTTGACCTGGTTTTCACGAGTGGCGGTTTTGACCATGCTCTGAACCGCTGATCCTGCTTAAAGTAGCCCAGCAGCAACCTTCAAGCAACCCAAGAGATACCCCAGAGCAACTTAGTACAGCCTGGTGAGCGACTCATGGTCGTGGCATTCGGATGATCCCTGGGCACGCCGGTCCAAGGTGCCAAAACCAATCCGCAGCCAGAACATTGCCACTCCCGCCATGTTGGATCTGTTGATGAAACCTCTGCGCGATCAAAGGCATTCACCAATCAACCATCAATGACGAGTCATCCCTCAGCAAAAGTTCAAAAAAGAACAAGCGATCTTTGCCGTTGAACAACCGAATTTTCAGCGAGCATCTAACTGCCACCCAAACAGAGGCAACTGAGCTGGTGACTCAGATCTGTTGCAACCTGGCAGAAATCTCCAGACAGAAGACAAGTCCGCTGAGCCATTGGTTGCCGAGACGAGAACGATCAGCCAATTGTCCGCCGACGCGACTCCTCTGCTGAAACTGTTGCGCCATGGGTCATGCGATGAGACTCCTCCGCGGTGAGAGGCCTGACAGCGGACATCAAAGCTGAATCAGTCCAATAGTCCGGGCTATCGAACGTTCCCAAACGCAATGGACAGGATGGACCAGATTTCATGCCCTGCTCCCTTGAGGGCTTTCAACCTACGCCGTCGAGTGACGACCCCCCATCCGTCCACCCTTAACTGTCGTTGAGCCACTGAGTTGTCCACCTGATCGCCTAAGCAGACAACGACTGACAGGCTGAAGAAAGCGCACAGAGGGACCGTCGCCTGGTTTCCCCCTGTCTTCGCAGGGAGGTTTTTAGTAAACGTCGAGGCGACAGGAACACGCGGGCGCTAAACCCAGGCGGCTGGTCATCGTTTTGCACTCCGATGAGCGGCTGAACACAATTAAGAGCTTGAAGTTGATCTCAACGGCTGGTCATGCGTTCTTTCTGTAGTTGCAACCATTCGAAGCGCGGGATCTATAGCTTTGAATTTCTTTGCTGCATTGCTTTGGCCTTCGAATCTGGAGATAAGACAGATCGAATCATTGCTGCAGCAAAGGCCCGCGCCCATGCAGCCCTGAAAGAGAAAGCCCCCAAGCTGACAGCACTAGAAAAAGGCATGTGGGAATCAATGCGTCGTGGTGGCCGACCCGTCAGACATCAACGACCCAGCCGTTGATCAACAAGATCATGATCCAAGTCTGAGAGGCTGCGAAGCGTCGAGACTGCAATACAGCAAAAACAATCAGAAATCATTCCAACAAATACACTCAAGCAGCCAACTAACAGTCAAACACGAAAATCAATATTTAAAGACTCACTTTAGAAAGGTTATTAAGTGCCTACAAATTCCAACATTTAGAAATGTCCACTGATCAAGAAAATCTTCTTCTCGAGCATTCAAGGATGCCAAAAAATGTGGAATATAAGTTAGTGACTTTGATCTGTACTGGATCTTGACCATCAACCTCGATGAGGCGTTTGCTTGTTTTGCTGACCATCGGACTTGGATTGAGGCTTAGGGGCTGCCTTGGACGCCAAAGAGGCTTCAAGGCGTTGAAGCTGTGCTTCACGGAGCGCTGCTGGAATGCTCAGAGTGGGGTCAGTCATCGATTGGCTTTCCCGGCTGCAGCTTGCACAAAGCGAAGTGCGGGCGGAAGTGGGCCTAGAAATCCGAGAACCTGCAAAACATAAGAAGGCTGAGCCCCCAAGCCACTAGTGAAAATGCCTAGATCAGCAACCCGTAACAACGACCGTCAAATAAGGCACAGATCTTCGCCTTGAACGTCTACGCCTGGCAAATCACGCCGACTTACGCCCGCCCATCTACCCAGAACGAACTAAACGCTGGCCTCCAGTGTCAAAGCAGAGCTCATACGCTTCTCTTCCTGGACAAGGAAATCAGCCCACATGCCCACAAGGAAGCTGAGGGTGTTCAGCGCACGAACTTGCTCCTTGGATCCAGGACTCGTGTACTTGAAATCCATGAACATCTGATCAGCGACACGCTGTTGCTCTCTGCACCGATTGTCGATCGACATGGTCAGCTCTGCTTCTGAATGACTGGGAGATCCGTGGGCTGTGCCAGAACGTAGAGAACAGCGGATGTGAGCAGTCCGGCAGCCGCAACCAGTCCCCAGATGGCCGTTGAATAATCAGTCATCAGTTGCCGCTTAAAAAGCCGAAGGTGATCTGACTCACAATGCCTTGTCCTGTGATTGCTTCAGTCAGCAGACCAATCACGAATCCGAGCATCGCCACGCGACCATTCAGACGCTCAGCGCCCTGGCGACGCTCAGACTGAATTTGCGCGGCAGCTGCATCCTGGTACCAGCTATCACCAGAGCCCGAAGAAGTCATCCCGATTAAGTAGATGGAGAAATATTAAGCGCTCTGTTACGAGATGTAAATAGGCGTATTTGCCTGGCCCTGCCCGCTGGGGCCTGTTGTCTGAAACGCTATTCACCTACGCATGACCAATAGGTGAATGGGCAGAGTTCTGCGCAGTAGCCAGCTACTCCCCATCCTGATCGCTGAAACAACAACACTCCAGGTTCAGTAGAGCAGCCCCCTCTACAAACGGGGCTCACTTGCCGGCCGTTTGATCAGGGAAAGGACTGCAGAAACCGCGAGAAGAGCTTGCCCTTCCCGAGCGATGCGGTAACTGCAAGATCAAGGTCGTCCACCCATCTCGAGATGGGGCATACGCACTAGTTCTTTTCAGATTTGAACAGCGCAGAGCAACGTCTCCCGCGATCGCTCGCACGGGAGACGGGGTTCTGCCGGTCCTCGGATCGCTCTCACGAGACCGTCGCGTGTGGATGAACTCCCCATGTCCGCGCCGCACAAATATGAAGGCCATTCGAGGGAATTGCAACCGATCTTTTGACCATTTCCTGGAACCCAAAAAATCCCCGTAAAGCCTCATGTCTTTGGTAATGAAGAGCACGGACATCCAGCTCCAGGCATGAGCAAAAACCAGTAGACGCCTGCTTTCTCGGGCCTTAGGGACGAGATAAGTGACCTGTTCAACATGACCACGGCGATCACCGGTCATCGGCGTTTGGGCCGTGACTCAAGCCAACACCACGATGACGATGGCTTGGGACAAAAAAAAACCCTGCCAATGGCAGGGGAGATTCTTGAAGCGTCTGAGGTCGCAAAGACAGATTCAGCTAAAAATGCCGAAGACCTGCTGAATAATCCCTTGGCCAGTGATCCACTCTGTTGCCAAGCCAATCGCCAGACCGAGCATTGCAACTCTGCCGTTCAGCTTTTCAGAAAAGACCTTTGCGGGATCTGGGGTGTTGGACATGAAAAAACGAGCCGGTTGGATCAATGTAAAGAGATGTAAAGAAGGCTTGGCGTGTCATATGTTACGCACTCTCTTTGGAGTTTCAAGGTTTTGTGGAACGAGTGGTCCGCAGGAGATGCTTTAGTGACCATGTTGGCCTCCTCACACAAGGATCCAACACCTCACACACCCCGAGCCCCTCGCAAGGGGGCTTTTTTGTGATCGATTGGCGGACCTCTCCACGCTGGATTGAGCTTTGGCTTTCGCCATCAATTCAGTCGTAAGAGTCAAAATCCCCCCAGATCAACTGGCATTCTTTGGTTCTGGAGGAAAGCAACAGGACCATATCTTTGCCGTGGGCGTTCAGTCCGGTCTGCTCCCGCACCATGTCTGTGCTGGCGAGCGCCAACCCACCTGTTTGCGTAAACAGCACCGGCAGCGAACCGGGATGACCGCGCATCCCCTGCAGATCGAGAGCCTGCCTCACAGCGCGCTGAGCGCGATCGGTTCCCAGCCGATCAACAAAAGACGGCCAAAGGTGATTGACGGGCACTAATGCCGCAAAGTCGAGCTGGGAATCGGGCATTACGACGGCAGCAGTGCGATCGCTTCAGCAATCATTTGCGGAGTCACCGCAATGGTCTCCAGGGGATCGACATTGTCCAGATAGGCGTCGAAGGAAGCAAAGCGCTCGACCTTCGGATCAGCACCATCGACTCCGCAGGCTTCCAACCAGTTGCCGTCTTTCGGTTTGACCGCCAAATAAGCCTGCAGAGCTTCCTCGAGATCACCGCCATCCCCGATGCCTTCCCCATGCCAGATCGCTTCGAAGAATTCAGACATGTGGAAAGGAATGGAAGGGCGCTGGACGCACTGAAAAAGCGTATCGGGACGATCAAGCGACTTTGCCGAACCCACCGCGACGTTGCTCATCGAGATGAAGAATGTGCTTGCGCTCGGAGTAGTACAGCTCCTGAAAACGCAGGGCATCACTGTTGAGATTGTCAAACAGTGTCTGAATGCGTACCTCCATGTCGGTCCCAGCGTCTGGATCAGTGTCCGCGGAGGAGGACTGCTCTATCAATACAGCGATGCAAGATTCAAGGGTCTGCAGCCGTTGGCCTCCCCACGCCTCGAGCAGATGTCGACATCGCTTGAGACTTTTCTGACGTTCCAGCAGCGCTGTGATGCCTCGCAACTGCTCCAACGGCTCGGCCAGAGCCAGGCGCTGGAGTTCGCCAGGTTCCAGCAGAGGCGTCAGGCGGGACACCAGTGCACTGTTCTCCAACAACAACTGATCGGTTAGCAAGCGGGGTAGGTCCAGATTGTCGAGACCTTCGCCGGATTCATCACCGCGACTGATGGCCTCCAGTCGTCCTTCGCCGATGTTCGACTCCTCGAGCTCAGTGAGTGCTGCCCAGAGATGACGATGATGTGGGATGGCGAAATCCTCCAGTTCACGCTGCCGGAGCTCCTGCCGGATGGTGGGACGGTGACGGGGGCAATGGAGATAGAGCCGAAGGAGATCGGCTTCACATCGTTCGCGCTGACTGGTGTCTCCAGGTTGCTCATGGCGGCTGGAACGTCCATGCCAGCGCTGGCCCTTGACCTGCTGCCGTAAATCCTCCTCGAGCTGCAGCGCCAGACGGCCATGCCCACCGCTGAGCCGTTCAGCCACCCGTTGCAGGTAGTGGGTGCGAACAGCGGACTGCGGCAGTTTGCCAAGCAGATCGACCAGGGCCGCGACAACCTGCTGGAACTGATCAGCCCTGGAGAGATCACGTTCCGCAAGAGCCTGCTCGATCTGCCAATCGAGCCAGAGCGGAGCCTGATCGAGAAGTGCCCGGTAGTCGCCAGCACCATGATCCTTGAGGAACTCATCCGGATCCTTGCCGGAGGGGAGATGGAGAACCCTCAGCTCAAGTTGGCCCTGCAAAGCCAGCTGCTCCACCTCACCGATGGCACGGTTGGCAGCGCGAACACCTGCTCCATCGGCGTCAAAATTGAGAACAATCCGCTTGCCATCGCTGACGCGACAAAGCTGGGTGATCTGCTGACTGCTGAGGGCGGTCCCCAGAGAGGCCACAGCATTGGTGATGCCAGAGGCATGCAACGCAATCACATCGAAATAGCCTTCAACAACAACGGCGCGGTCGTCCTTGCGAATGGCATTGGTGGCCTTGTCGAGTCCGAAAAGATGCTTGCCCTTCTCGAACAGCTCCGTTTCAGGAGAGTTGAGGTATTTCGGTTCGCTGCCATCGAGGCTGCGACCACCGAAGCCGATCACACGACCCTGGCGATCGTGAATCGGCACGATCACCCGATGGCGGAAACGGTCGTAAAAACCATTACCTCCCTTACGAGGAACCACAAGCCCGGCAGCTTCCAACAGCTCGGGCGAACACCCTTCAACCTGCTGAAGATGTTTGAGCAGACCATCCCACTGGTCCGG